>CALKXO010000397.1 GCA_938003615.1 uncultured Pirellulaceae bacterium
AGGGGCTCGCCTTCCATCATCACTCCGCGCAGCGAATCAATGATCGGCGTCAGCGGCAGCAGTTTGATGAACGGATGAAAAAATTCCGGGAATCGTTCGTAGGAGAAAAACGCCCCACACAGCGTCCACATCGGCAGCATCACAAGGTTCATTAGCCCCGACGCGGTCTCCAGCGTCTGCGCTCGTGAACCAACCACCAATCCAATCGCGGCAAACTCCAATGCCCCCAACAAAATCAATACGGCAACTGCCAGTAGACTGCCGTACACACGGTAGTCAAACAAGAAATAGGAAAACACGATCAACAGCAGTACTTGCGGCACCATGAAAACCAAGCGGCTGAGCAACATACTGATCAAGAAATCACTGCGGCGCATCGGTGTCGCCATGTAACGTTTGAGTAGCTTGCGGATTCGCATGTCGACAATGGCAAACCCCACGCCCCACATGCCGCCCCCCATCAACCCAATGGCCAAAAGTCCTGGCACCAAAAAATCGACAAAGGTGCCGCCGGGATCGTCGAATTCCGTTTGGCTGGCTGTAAACGCATCCGCGCGGCCTAGTGCCAGCTGAAGCCGATCATCGACAAGGTTTCGAACTTGCACCGCTCCTGGCCGGCGCGGGTCCAACAAGTAGTTAATCGATCCTTCATCGGCTGGATCATTGGCAGAAATCGCAAGCGTCGTTTTGCCAGTTCTCAGTCGCTTCCGATTGTCTTCTTGGCTAACGATTGTCGCATCAATCTGCGCGTTCTCATCCAGATGCTGCTTGATCGCTTGAGCATGTGGGCCTTCGATGACATCAACAGGAAAGACTTCTTGCGTCTCGTTGCGGAACGCGATGCCAAGTACCATCACCATTAAAATGGGAAAGAAGTACACCCAAAAAACGGCTTCCGGCCTCCGGATGAACTCTTTTAATCGAGTCAGAGTAATGGTGTAGATAGGATGCACTTTAGACCTCATCTTCCAGATGGCGGCCCGTTTTGGCAACAAACACATCTTCCAGAGAAGCGCTGCGCGTTGCTAGTTCAGTCAGATCGTACTGCGCTGCGGTCAACTGTAGGATCAACTCTGGCAAAACGACATGCGGTTGGCCGATTGACATACGGCAACCCGTTTGATCACAGGCTATCTGATCTACTGATTGAATGTTGTTCAACGCATCGATCGCATTTTGTTCCAACGGTCTGTCAGTGGAAAACTCGACCACATGCTCACTACCGAGCGACCGAACCAGCTCCTTCGGTGATCCCTCACAAATGATTCTACCGGCGTCAAAAATCGCCACTCGATCGCACAACTGTTCCGCTTCTTCCATATAGTGTGTCGTCAGCAAAACGGTTTTGCCAGCTTCGCCAAACGATTTCACGATGTCCCACAACTCTCGTCGAGAGCCCGGATCAAGTCCCGTCGTTGGTTCGTCAAGAAAGATCAAATCAGGATCGCCGACGAGCGCGGTCGCAACGGCAAGGCGTTGTTTTTGTCCGCCGGAAAGTGTTTTGAACCACGCGTTTTTTTTTTCCGTCAGTGAAGTCCGCCGCAACGCTTCGTCAGGCGAAATTCCTTTTGCGTAAAAACTTCGGAACAATGTTACGATCTCGCCAACGGTCAACCGATCACTCAGACGTGTCTCTTGCAGTGAAACCCCGATGCGCTGTTGGATTGCCGCGTCGTCGCGCCCCCAATGCATACCAAGAACTTCGGCAGTTCCCGCTGTTGCATCAAGAAGGCCTTCAAGAATCTCAATCGTCGTCGTCTTCCCAGCACCATTGGGGCCCAAAACGCCATAGCACTCGCCTTGTTTGACCTCAAACGAAATCCCCCTGACTGCCTCGACAGGCGGTTTGCCGGGATACGTTTTAATCAAGCCTTCGCACTTGATCGCGGGGCTGCCGGTACGGACTAAACGATCGCTAGAGGTAGCCGCGGGCATGGATTACTCGTTACCGGAAAGACTCATTTGCAGCCGAAGTCGATCATGTTGCCGATCATGTTGCAACAGGGACTGCGACTGACAATTTTGAAATGATACAAACTGTATCAACAGCCAGCAGGCTTTCAGCCATCCGCACTTACCGTCGCTTGGGAAAACTCGGCCGTCAGCACTTTCCGAACATGCGACAGAACTTGGTCTTGGACTGCGGCGAAATCAGTGCTTTCAATAAACGCTCCCGCAGCAGCTTTGTGGCCGCCCCCACCGAACTCGGCCGCCACTTCGTTGGCCGGTGACTTACAACGACTGCGGAAACTCATCTTGTATCCACCATCGGGCTGTCCCACCATGATCGTGGCAAACACGGTACCCTCGATCTCCAAAGCCAAGTTAATCAGGTCTTCCGTATCGGTCGGTTGAGCGCCTGTTCTTTCATAGTCGTCGGGCATGATGAAGGTATGTGCCAAACGTCCATCAAGCTCCGTTTGAACACGCGCCAACACAGTCCCCCGCAATCGCACTCGTCCTACCGTTTCTCTCTCGTACAAGTTACCATAGATTTCAGCAGGCTTGGCACCGGCGGCCAGTAACTTCGATGCTGCGTCGAAGGTCTCTTCCTTGACTGAGCCGAATCGGAACCAACCCGTATCAGTCGCCAAAGCCGCAAACACAGGTGTCGCAATCTCGGGTGTCATTTTCACGCCAAGATGACCGGCCGCTTCGACGACCATCCGCCCGACGGCTTCTGCGGTCGTGTTCTTGAACAGTTCAGCATCAATGTCGTCTTCACCGACGTGATGGTCGAAGATAATCGTTTTGATTTTTGACGCTTTGACAAAATCAGCCATGTCTCCCAATTGAATCCAAGCACTGGTGTCGAGAATGATGTGTAGATCGGCGTCAGCCAAGTCATCCGCCTGAACGTCTTTGCCGATGCACATGATCCGTTGGTTCGGATCGATGAAACCGAGATTGTCCGGTACAGATTGTCCACAGACGATGCGCACTTTTTTGCCAAGTGACTCAAGGAGCCCCGCCATCCCAAGACAACTGCCAAGCGCATCGCAGTCAGGACGAATATGGCTGGTCAGAATGACATTGTTAGCATCCTGAATGACTTCTTTAAACCGCTTCCAGTCAACTTGCATAATGGTTCTACGTTTCGCTGGTTGTGTGAGTCAATGACAAAGAAGTCACTGATGATTGCGGGCAATTCGACGAGTCTCGGCGATGTCTTTGAGGAGCTGTTGCTGTAGTTGTTCCCGCGATCCGAAGTCAAGAATATCGCGGAGTCGACTAATAAAATCAACCTCGATCGCCCTTCCGTACAAGGATCCTTCAAAATCCAGAATATGTGACTCAACTTTTAGAACGTTTTCACCAAAGGTTGGATTGGGACCGATGTGAATTGCCGACCAATGACTGCGCCCCTCGATCCACGTGCGTCCGGCATAAACGCCCGCGGCTGGCACTAACGTGTCGATGGCGTCAAGATTGGCCGTCGGAAAGCCAAGTTTTGCCCCACGCGCCATGCCGTGCGTCACCATTCCTCGAATTCGGTAAGGATGCGTCAACATTCCGGCAGCTGCATCAACGTTCCCCTCTGTCACCAGCTTCCTGATCCGACTGCTGGAAATCAACTCTGTATCAGCCGGATCGTCCTTGACCGGAGACATGATCTCTAACTGAATATCATTTTCGCTGCAATGACTTGCCAATGTCTCCACATTGCCACCACGGTCTTTCCCGAAAAAGAAATTCGGTCCCTCGACCATTGCTTTGACACCGATTTGATCGACCACAATCTGTTGAAAGAATTCAGCGTGCGTCAGCGACAACAAATTGATATCCGTGGGGTAAGCGATCACTACGTCCACGCCCAGTTCAGCCAACAAATCAGCTTTGCGGTTGGTCCACGTCAGCGGTACCGGCGCGCGTTCCGGGGCCAACACACGCACCGGATGCGGGTCGAAGGTGAAGACGATCGTCGCCGCAGAAAGTTTGTCAGCGTAGTGCTTGAGGCGGTTGATGATCGTCCCGTGGCCGCGGTGCACTCCATCAAAATTCCCAATCGTCAGCGCGCCGCCGCGCAGCGATTCGGGGAATTGATTCAAATTTCGATATAGTTTCACGCTAGAAACCTACTGTTGCTTGTTGATACGCTTGGGGGTTGGAAACTCAAGGGTAAACTGAGTCCCCTGCCCTATTTGACTTTGGACATTGATCCTGCCGCCGTGCCCCTCGATGATTTTCTTGGCCGTCGGCAACCCCAGCCCGGTCCCGGAGTCCTTGCTGGTGTAGAACTCCTCGAACATTCGCAACAGCGCTTCACCTTCCATACCGCAACCGGTGTCGATCAAATCCAACGCAACCCCGCTACGCGTGATGCGTGTGCGAGCAACCAGCTGTCCTCCGTCAGGCATCGCTTCAATCGCGTTTTTCACTAGGTTCACCAAGGCGGCCTGCAACGTGTGAGGATCCATTTTGATGCTCGGCAAATCCGTTTCCAAATACTGGACAACTTCGATAGCTTGGCTGGCGGCTTGGCTGCGATAAAAATCGAGTACTTGGGCTACCTGCTCGTTCAAATTTCCGGCCGTGAACTGCATTCCACTAAAGCGTGAAAATCGCAAGAAATCATTGAGCATCGTTTCCAACCGCGCACACTGGCGATTGACAGTGTCGACGCGCTCGATCGCTCTTCGCCCAACTGTCGAATGATGCTCTTCAAGGTCTTCCCCAAGCAGCTCCATATTCATGCGGATGATGGACAGCGGGTTCTTGATTTCGTGCGCAAGCGATCCGGCCAGCGTTGCTAATTCGCTGTACTTTTTCTGTAGCGTTTCAAGATCGTCGGTATCGTCCATTTTTTTTGGTGTGAGGTTTTCGGTGTTCGGTGTTCGGTTTTCAGTACTCAGTACTCAGTACTCAGTACTCAGTACTCAGTACTCAGTGGCTCACCGGGCGTCCAAACTCTTGCGAGTTCGGCTACTTGAAAAAACGCCCGGCAACTTCTGTCGCCGGGCGTCTATTGTATCCGCATGGGCAATTATGCCCATCGGTTTTGTTAACCTCAAATCTGCGTCTTAGCGACGACCTCCGCCACCTCCACCGCTGCGGCCTCGACCACCTCCGCCGCCACCGCTGCGGCCTCGACCTCCGCCACCGCTGCGGCCACGCCCCCCGCCGCCTCCGCTACCACTACCACTGCGGCCGCGTGGTGGGCGTCCGCCGCGATCTCCGCTATCGCGGTCTGATCGTTCGCTACGCTCTGGGCGATCTCCGCCGTCGTCATCGCCATTTTCGTCGTCGGCAAATTCATCTTCCAGCCCCAATTGCTCCAACGCCTGACGACGCGAAAGCTTGACGCGATCATTATCATCGACGTCAATCACGAGGACTTTCATTTCGTCACCGATTTCACAAACGGTTCCGACATCGCTGATGTATCCGCTGGACAACTCGCTGATATGACACAGTCCGTCGCGACCGGGCAGGATTTCAACAAAGGCACCGAAATCTTTGGTGCTGCTGACAACGCCGTCGTAGATTTTTCCAATCTGAACCGTAGCGGTGCAAGCTTCAACTCGCTGTAACGCGATTTTGGCCAACTCACCATCGGTACCGGCAACCGTCACGCGCCCGTCCTCGGTAACTTCGATGACGGTTTGCGTTTCTTCTTGGATGCCGCGAATGTTCTTTCCGCCAGGACCGATCAACATACCAATTTTGTCGGAGTCGATCTGAGTGACCAACAAACGCGGAGCGTAATCTGACATTTCTTCTGAAGGACGAGGAATCGTCGTCAGCATCGTTCGCAGGATATCCATACGAGCTTCACGCGACTGAGTCAGTGCTTCCTTGATGATGTCGCTGCTGATGCCGCGAATCTTCAGGTCCAACTGAATTCCAGTAATTCCAATTTGAGTACCGGCAACTTTGAAGTCCATATCACCAAAGTGATCTTCGCTTCCTAAGATGTCAGTCAGCAACTGGTAATTGTCTCCTTCTTTAACCATGCCGACGGAGATACCGGCAACTGGGTTTTTGATTTTTACACCCGCAGCCATCAGGCCGAGAGTTGTTCCACAAACGGTTGCCATGGAAGACGAGCCGTTTGATTCCAAGATGTCCGAGACAACGCGAATCGTATAAGGGAACTCATCCGGAGAAGGCAGGATCGGGTTGATCGAACGTTCGGCCAAAGCACCGTGACCAATCTCACGACGACCAGGGCCACGAATCGGACGACACTCACCAACGCTAAAGCTTGGGAAGTTGTAATCCAGCATGAACTTCTTACTGTACTCTTCCATCAGCCCATCGACGCGCTGTTCGTCGCGACCGGTACCGAGGGTAACCGTGATCAACGACTGAGTTTCGCCGCGCTGGAAAATGGCAGAGCCATGCACGCGCGGCAGGGTGTTAACGTGACACTCGATCGGACGTAGTGTTTTGCCATCACGACCGTCGGCTCGTACACCGGCGAGAATAGAATCGCGAATCACTTTCTCTTCCAGATCGTGGATCGCAGTTCCAAGCGCTTTCCCACAGATCGCATCTTCAGCGTCAGCATCAGGGATCATGTCTTCCTTGATCTTGTCCTTCAATGCGTTCTTGGCAGCGCCACGATCTTGCTTGCCAGCGATGATCGTCGCTTCTTTGTAAGCGTCGTAGTACTTGTCCGTCAGCTTGGCCAAGATTCCGTTATCTTCAGGAGCCTTGAAGTCCACTTTTTCAACTGGGAATTTCTCTGCCAGCTCTCTCATCAAGCTGATGACTTCTTTACAGACGCCATGGCCGAATTCAATCGCAGCCAACATTTCGTCTTCGGGAACTTCGCGCGCGAATCCTTCGATCATTGTCACAGCACCTTCGGTACCGGAAATGATGATGTCCATGTCACTTTCTTCCAACTGCTCGTGAGTTGGGAAACCAACGAATTGACCATCAACGCGGCCAACGCGTGTTGACGCGACAGGATCGTGGAACGGCAATGCTGATATGAAGCAGGCGGTTGCCGCACCGTTCATAGCCAGCACGTCGCCATCGGTTTGCTTGTCGCTGGAGAGCACAAAATTCTGACACTGCACTTCGTCCTTAAACCCTTCGGCGAACATTGGACGGATCGGACGATCGATCAATCGTGAGGTCAATGTTTCTTTGGTGGTCGGGCGACCTTCGCGCTTGATGAATCCACCCGGGAACTTACCGGCAGCGCAAGTACGCTCGCGGTAGTCACACATCAGCGGGAAAAAGTCCAAGCCTGGACGTGGTTTCCCAGTTGCGGCTGTGCTTAACACAACGGTTTCGTTGTACGCAATCAAAACCGCACCAGCGGCTTGTTTGGCCAACATTCCAGTTTCGATTGACAGAACACTGTCACCAATTTTCTTTTCCACTCTTACTTTCACAGTCTTATTCCTACAAAAAACGACAAAGGTGACGCGGTTGCGGAGGCACTTATCACTTCACGTGCGGCCCGCTTAATCTGCCCGGCAATAGCACAAGCCAGTTGCGATGGCAGAGATCTGGTGTCCGGAGACCAATTAATTAGAAAGCGGATGATTGTTCGGGAGCCCTGCTCCAGAATGTTACCGCTGACGAAGCCCCGGGGACCAAGACGTCAACAAGCTAAACGCCACAAACCATATGTGGCTCAAACAACAAAAAAATCCGGCGGCAAAAGCCGACGGATGACAAAGAGGAATCAGGCACAACCATTCGCAATGACACAGTTCTCCGAGACAGGCTGAACTTTACAGCAAGTGTTGGAGAGCAAATTGCGGCAAAGCAAATTTAACATTAGCGCCATGATTTCCTTGATTTCAAAGATACTCCGAAGAATGAAACAAACCATTCGATGAAACAACCCCTTCGGAGACAAATTTAAGCGAGACGCTTACTTACGGATGTTCAATTTCTCAATGATGTCGAGATAACGATCCGGGTTGATTTGGCGAAGGTAATCCAACAACCGCCGACGACGCGAAACCATGCCCAACAGACCACGACGAGTCGAATAGTCTTTCTTGTTGGAACGCATATGTTCAGTCAGGTTGTTGATGCGCGTCGTCAAAATCGCAATTTGAACTTCCGGAGATCCTGTATCCGAGTCGTTCTTGCGGAATTCGCCGACGATTTCTTCCTTCTTCTCTTTCGTGATTGCCATAGAACTGGGGCTCCAATAATCGTGGAACCAACTCCTACCAATGATTGTTAGTTATATAAGGGGTTTCAAATTTTGATTCGTAATCTTAACGGCGTTCTACGATTCCGCAATAAGAGAATTTCGCGTTTTTAGCCGGAAAACACCGAATTCGACGAGGAACTGCGACCCGCCCGTTCTGGTTGATTCCGATTAATACTCCGATTGATTCTTGGCGGTTCCCAGTGATTCTAAGCATTTCCGCCGAAAGTGGGGTTTTTCGACATCGTCGCTGCCAAAACACCACATCGCACTGACCGGTTGTCGAAAAATAACAACGCCCATATCTGCCAACCAGCCGATTCCAGCAACGTCGCAGTAACGCCGGAAAAAAATATGCGCTTCGAAAACCGGCCTTCCCATTCGATTTAACCTGCTGCGGCCCGATAAATCACAACCTAAGAGCTGTGATTTGCTCTCATCAGTGCCAGCACCTGTGATTGCATTCCAAGCGCTCCCTCAGCTTTGGCACAGCGCCTGCGTTAGTTAATCATCAGAGTCAACGCAGATTAAGAAATCGCACTGGCTCGATCAACCACACAAATACCTTCCGACGGTAATTGGTTTGAATTAGGTCCTGCTTTCCAGCTTTTGGAGGGCGGGACCTTTTTCTTAGTCTTCTCTTCTCACTTGACTGGCTGGCAGCTTGGGAGAACCTGGCGGGTTAACGCGACTTTCCTGCTTAGCTTGAGTCTTCCTGTCGATCTAATCGTGCTCATTATCCGGGTCATGGAAGACGAACCGAGACCTAGGTGTGCACCTGCATTCTTCCACGAGACAACACGCGCGCGAAACCATCATGGAACTATTCTTATTTTTTGGATTGGCGATTGCCATCGTCTGGTCGTTAGTTGCGTTCAAGCACCGCCAATCGCTTGATGGCCAGTTTCATCTGTTTCCTATTCTTGGCTACTTGGTGATTCTCACTGGAGCCGTTTTCAGTTCTGAATTCTTCAGCATTGGCGGGCCGATTCCGATCACGATCGATCGTCTACTTCTTGGCGGTATGTTCGCTCTATTCTGCTTAATGGTTCTGGCGCGGCAGGAGACGATCTTTGTATTCAACCGCGTCGACATTAGTGTCTTGATCCTGACCGTAGTCATCTCTGTCAGTACAATCACCCATGACTTTACGTTTCTCGGCAACATGCCCGCGTCGCGGCTTTTGTTTTTCAACCTGATGCCATTGGCGCTCTACTTCGTGATGCGGAACTCGCGCTTCAACGACGCCAACCTCAAATTGGTTGCCCTCGGGCTGACGGGATTGGGAGTCTATTTAGCAATCACAGCGATTTTCGAAACGCGCGGATTGGGCGGACTGGTCTTTCCTCGATATATCATGGACCCGGACTCGACCGAATTCCTCGGCCGCGGTCGTGGTCCATTCTTGAACCCTGTTTCCAACGGTGTCTTTCAGGTTGTTGGCTTGACCAGTCTGTGGATGTGGTGGCCCAATGCTCCCAACCGACGTCGCGCTATCATTTTGGGCCTCGCTGTTTTTTTATGTACAGGCATTTACTCGACGTTCACCCGTAGCGTTTGGCTGGGCCTAATTGTCGCGGCGGGACTCGCCGTTTTCCTGCCGGCGAATCGGCGAAGCAAGGGTGGTATGGTGGTCGCGGCTGCCTTAGTCGGAATCATTCTGTTCCCGGTCATTGGGGAAAAACTGCTATCGTTCAAACGCGATAAAAACGTCACGGTCAGCGAGATGGAAAACTCGGCCCGCTTGAGGCCATTGTTTGTGACGGTCGCCGCACGAATGGTCGCTGACCGACCTCTGCTTGGTTGTGGATTTGGCCAGTACGCTCGGGAGAAGTATCCTTACTTGCAGGATCCGACGTCGCAACAGCCGTTGGCGATGACCAAAACCTACATGCAGCACAACATCTTCTTGGCCTACGTCTCGGAAACGGGGATCATCGGCCTCGCAGCGCTGCTACTCATGTTGGCCATGTTTACGCGCGTCGCAATCCAAACCTGGACGGATCCGACGATACCGTTCTGGAGGCAGCAATTTGGCATGCTGTTACTGGTGTTTCTCAGTAGC
>CALKXO010000398.1 GCA_938003615.1 uncultured Pirellulaceae bacterium
CTCCATCGTCACCAGACCCTCCTCCATCTCCGTCACCCCCTCCACCACTGCCTTGCTCGTCACCGGTCTCGCCTCCACCGCTAGAGAACTCTCCAGTTCCTTCCCACGAAAAATCTTCCTCTTCATCAAGAGGTGTTACTCCCAGAGGTTCGGGGCTATATCCCCAAGAAGTCATCTCAGCAGAAGCATTGTCGTGATCGTAGTCACTCCCATAAGTTCGGCTGATGGAGTGACTATACGGCTGTCTCCCGGATTTTCCTTGGTTTATATTGTAGGTGTAGTCAGTCGAATGGTCTCCGCTGGATGACGCGGTGCCATCGGCGTTCCTGATTTGCCTATCCGATCCAGTATAGAGGGCGGTCGAAGATTGACGATCATAGTTGTCGCTATCCCACACCGAGTCACGCGAGGCATTGAAATCGCCTTCGGCAGAAGAACTGGCTTCCGAAGAACTTGTGGTCTCGACGTTCGACGTTGTCTCTTGACCATCAAAGTCGATCGATCCGCTGCGCGACCCTTCGCCGCTGAAGTTTCCTTCCGAAGAGAAAGTTCCGTTGTCTCGCAACGTTAGCGTGTACTGGCCCCTAGCGCCATCACCTTCCCTAAATGAATAAACATCGTAGCTACCGTTGGAGTTGAATTGGCCTGTCGTATCGTATCCACCGCCCAGTTCTATGGAAACTCCATCGGCCGACAATTCAATATCCTCGGTCAATTCCCAATTGCCACTGGACTGGGAAGACTCTTCGCTGTCGCGGTTGTCGTGCCCGTGGCCGCTACTATTTTCATAAGACGTGTGATTGCTGCGAGTGATGGCGATCGAGTCTTCATCATCGCCAGAATTTGTTGAATTAATGCTACCTGATCCAACAGTCGAAGTCTCTAACGATCCGTCATGCCCCCAAGTTGTCCTTTGGCCGTACCCCTCGTAGGTCGCGTTGACTGTCGATTCACTGCTGCTGGAGGAATTGTGGTCACCGGCGGCAATTTTTGCCGAGACACTCGAAAGATTTCCACTGCCGTCGTCGGACTCGCTCGACGAGAGAATCTCCGACGGATTGGTGGAACGCTCGTTGGTCACTGTGCGATATTCTGATGACCCGTCGTGAGTGGAATAGAAGCCGTCTTCGGAGAACCGTTCGTTGGTAGTGACGTTGCCCGATTGAGTCGAAGTCGAACCGCTACCGGCATTACTGCTGGAATCTTTGACGGTTGTTTGAAAGCTTCCGAGGTCTCCAGAATCGGTAGTTGTATAGGTCGAACTGCTGGTGCTTTCGGGCGTATCAGAATTGGAGCGTGAAGTCCCATTGGCGAAATACTCGGTTGAGCCTGAAAAAGATACAAGCCTGTTGCCGTACTCCGTTTCATATCCACTGCCGGGTGTTTGATTGCCACCAGCAAGTTGGTCCCTGACAGAAGTCGTCGTATCTCCAGACGAATTAGAATTGCTGTTGCCCGTGCCTTCGCCCGTGGTGGTAGTCGATGAATTCGATTCGTAGGAAGTGGTTCGGGTTCCAGTGGGGCTGAAATCTGGGTGCCCATATTCGGATGACGTGTTGACGCTTGTCTCGGTCGTGGTCGTGGTGGTGCTGTCCGATTCGTACCGCCCGTTGCTGTCGCTGCTGGTATCGTTGTTGGAATTAAGACTGCCTCGGCTGGCGGACGTACTCCCATTGTTGCTGCCCCCGCCACCGCCGGTGCCCTCGCCGCCACCGTTGGTGGTTATCTCGGTGCTAGAGAAATAGCTGTCGCCATTGGCGTATTCGACTGACGTGCTGGTGAAGTTTGATGATTCACTTTCTCCGCCAGAGTTGGATTCCGCAACGCGCCCGGTGCTACTCGTGTTTTGATTAGCTTGAAATGTCAGGCTTTCGGGGGAGGCACCGACGCTCCCAGTCACGTTTAAGTTATTCGAATTGCTTCCTGTCGTCCTGCTACTGGAAGAAGCATCGGAGGAACTGGATGAGTTATTGACGAATGTTACTTCATTTCCTTCGTCATCAGTGCCCGAACCTTCAAAGTCCAGCGAAGAGGAATGCGAACTGCTACCGCCGCTGGATCCTTGCGATTGGATGCCAGCGTTAGACGCGAGGGTCCCATTGGTGCTGATGGGACTGATTTGTAGACGCAGATTACTACTGGCAGGCCCTTGTAGTCTACTCCCGCCATCGGAGTTGGCTGAAGCGTTGTTACTGAAGGTACCCGAACCACCTTCGAAGGAAGCTTCGGAGCTGCTACCTGTAGTGATGGAGGCATTGCCATCGGATGATAAATTGGTAACTCCACTGTCGAGCCCGACTGAACCGCTGGTGTCGTAGTCGCTGGTGCTGGCACCGTTGGCCGCGAGATTGACACTTGCCGAGGATTGTGAGGCTCCGGATCCGCTACCTCCAACGGTTACGTCGGCACTGCTTTCTCCGGAGATCGTTATCCCATCGCCCGTCATTTCGAAATCACTCTCCGAAGACCCCTCTCCGGATCCCGATATACTACCGTTGCTGTTCTGATTGCCGGAGAAGTCAAGTGCCGCAGTGAAAGAGCCGGGGGCGATGGTGGCGGTGAAATGACTGGAATAATTCCCCGACCCGGACACAGATTGCTGACCTCGAGAAGAATTTGTAACCGTACTGCTAACCGAAACCCCCGTTATTTCACCCGGCGTGTTGATGATCGGATCTTGTGATGGGTCTTGCGGCTGGTCGTATGGAACTCCGCCCCCACCATCACCGTCAGGTGCATCAGTTTCCGAATTGTTTGCTGAATCGGTTAGACTTTGGACAAGTATTGGGTCGTCGTTGGTCGTCTCGCTGGTGTTGGAGTTCGCTTCTCCGCTGGCGCTATAGTCATAACTTCCGCTCTCACTTACCTCGATGTGAGTTGTTCTTTCACCCGTGACTGGATCGTAGGTGACAGTCACAGTGCGATTGTAGGATGTCTCGTCGTTCCAGTCGGAAGTGCTGGACGTAGTCTCGTGGTCGTAGTTGTCTTCGTCTGTGTAACTGTCGGTCTGGGAATCGCCATCGTCGGATGAAGATGTCGCAGAACGGGTTGATTCGGAGGTTGTCCGGCTAACAAGGTTCCCGCCAGAATCTCGCAGAATGATGTTGCTCCTTGAGGATGAGACTTCCGTGCGTTCACTGTTTTGAAGGGACCAAGTCCTGATAGGTGTTGCCGCATCTGAGGCGGCTGCCGTCGAGTCGGAGTCGGTTCCTGTATCTTGATTTTCAGAATCGGAGCTTCCACCACTCGGAGCACCAAGTTCTTCTACGTCGCCTTGACCACTGATGGCCGATGCACGATGAGTCACCACGTTGAAATTCGCACCGGTGGACAATTGGGTATTGTCATCGTTGGTTTGGTACCAAAACGTGTTTTCTGTTTTGACAGTGAACAACGATGCTGTGCCAATTCCATCCAGTGTGCCAGCGGTCTGTAGGGTTTGGAGTTGAGCATCGCTGCCAATGAACGCATCACGCGAAACGGTCGTAGTGAAAGTCTCACGCTGGCCAGTTTGAGTGCCAACGGACGTGCCTTTGGATGATTCAACATCCGTCAGGTCTAACAGCCCGACGAACCCCAGCTGAATATCAACTACATTGGTTTCTGCAATTTGTTGGTCCAAAGAATCGACGACGCCGTCACGATTGATGTCATATTTGTTGTTTACCGTCGGGGCGGCGTTGTCAGTGAATCCGTCGGCGCTGACGGTGAAATTACTGGCGATAGTGTCAGCATCACGTGAATCGACGATTGCATTGTTGGCTTCCGTTAGCGTGTCGCCCAAAGAGTGACCGAAGTAAAAAATGTCGTCCTGTTCAAGCAGCGTGTTTTGATTTGCCAAAACGCGAACTTGCAGCCACTGGTTGGAGATCGCGCTATCGGCGAAGACAATGGTTACCCGTCGTATTCCATTTCCCAGTAGTTCGGACGTAACCGAAGCGGGAGCGGGGGCGACTTGCCACGCCGACGGGTCGTTGTCGTTGCCTACGGCGAACTCAAAATCGGAGGCTGATACGTCACCAGCGATACCGTCGAGGTCAATGATGATGCCGTTGATTCCCTTGTCGTACGACGACAGGTTGGATGAAGACGCTTGTTGTCCTTCTAGTAGAGCCGCTCGATCAGTCGCAATGGCGTCTGAGTCGCTGACGCTATCAAAGGCAGAATTGTTGTAGAACAAATGACGCCCGAGGACGCTGGAATAGGTCGTTGCCGCGACTGATCGGTCAATTTGAACTTGTTCGACAAATATCAAATTGCCCCCGCCTTCGAGTGACTCCGATGTCACAGAGAACCTTGGAGGCGTGGAAGCGCCAAGGTCACCGATCGTGTAATTTTGCCAACTGCTGTCGCCGTCTTCAGGTAACGAATCATCGATGATCTGGCCGAAGCTTTCGATTTCTGCGTCGGAGCTAAAATCGACCGGAGGTTGGTCTAGGTCAGGTAGATTTTGCAGGAACCCGGAAATCGCTTCTACACTACCGCCACTGGCGGTTTCGCCATCGCCCGAAGTCGTGTGGGTTCCATCGTACTGGTTACCGTAGTCTTCTGAAAGAGATTGTGATTGTCCGAAGGATCCGATTACGGAATCTGAGTTGTTAGATCCATCAGATGTGGAAACGCTGTTGTTTGAGCTGGACTGGCTTCCAAGAACTAGGGCGCTCCCCGCTCCGTCCAGGCCTTCTGAAATCGCATCACGCTGTCGCGAAACGACTGAAACGTAGTCGTTCAGACGTTCGTTGAAAGAGTCCGCGTTTTCGATTGCAGTAACGGCGACAACCGTTTCCGCGAGAAGTTCTCCTGTCAGGCCGTTGGTTGCCGAAACCGTCAAATCGAAGCTGGAAAATGAGTTCGGATTGTCCCACTGGAGTGTGGCTTGACCTAGATCATTCAATTCAACTGACGCCGCTAGCCCGTTGCTGTTGATGACGGAGTACGAAATGTCCTCTGGGGCAACGCCTGTTGCACCTGCATCGTTAAACAAAAATGCAAGCGCTCCATTGCTGCCTGCCTCAGAGATGACGGATGCGGGCAATCCAAACGACGGACCATCGGCGACTGATTCACTTGTGTTGGTACCCAGTGGATCAACGACGTTGACGACAATAGTTTGGCTATCAGTAACGCCATCTTCGTCGATTGCTCTAACGGAGATCAGCCGTGTCCCCGGAGTATCGTAGGAGTGGCTTGCAGAGGCAATCGATCCATCGAGCGTTTCATTGGAACCATCACCCCAGTCGATCAGCCATTGACCTACATAGTCAGTCTCGACATCTTGCGCTAGAGCTTGAATGGCGATTTGTTCGCCCACGGCGACCGATGCGCTGCTGCTGGTCAATGAAATCAACGGCGCGACATTTTCAACCTGTGCCGCGATGTTGTATCGGGTTACGACGCCATGGTCATCGATGACCTCTAGAACCGCACCGTACAGGCCGTCGTCAGCATACTGAAGCGGTGTTGATGACACAAACGTCGTGTAGGTTTCGTCGGAAAATTGGAAGGTTTCCTCTTGAACCAGATCAACAGAATCTGAACCGTCACCCAAATTGAGTGCCACCGTAAACGTGTCCTCGGGCGAAGGGTCCCTTAGTGTTACCGAAAATGAGGATTCCTGACCTTCGTACAGCTGACTCTCATTGGTTTCACCTTTACCAAAGCTGTAGCTTTCGCCCCTAAATTGTTTCCCAAGACCATCCAGTTCAGCGATTTCCGCGACAACATCTACAACAAAAAAATCTATTTGTTTGGTTTGGAGTATCTCCCCGGTCTCGTCGAGAAGATCAATCGTGGCGATAAAATCACCGTCATCCGGATAGAGGAAATCAACAGTATGACCAAACCGCACTGACGGTGGTTCCGCGTCATCGCTTTGATCTTCCGAGGCAACTGCGAAAAACACATCAAGAAATAATTCGGGGGTGCTTCCGTCTCCGCGATCAACTTGTAAACCATAAACTTGTTCGGGATCGAGTCCATCAAAAACGATCGTGGCTCTTGTTGTCTCGTTCTCCAAAACGCTAACGCTGTATTTGGGAAGATCCACGACGATTGTGTTCTCAACCGACCGGTCGAAAATTGTGTCTTGGCCAGTGCCGTTTTGAATGTAGTCTTCACCATCATTGCCATAGATTTTGTCATTGCCAGCATCACCAGAGATCGAGTCTTCACCGATACCGCCGTAAAGAGTGTCATTACCGTCGCCGCCGTAAGCAATGTCGTCGCCGCTATCGCCAAAGATCGTGTCGTCCCCAGTGCCAACCGAAGGGAAGTCGTTTTCTTCGCTGTTCTGTAGCAAATCTATGAACGCCGGGATGTCCCCGAAGTTTACTTGTCGATCACCATCGACATCGGCTTCGAATTGAAAGAATCCGGAGGAAAGCACATTTGTAAATGTTGCGATGTCCGAAAAGTTAACTACGCCATCGCGATTAATGTCTCCAACGGTACCATCACCACCGACCAGAAAATCGTTTCCGACGCCTCCTGATATCACGTCGTCGCCGCGACGACCATAGATTGCGTCATCACCTAAACCGCCACGCAGATCGTCTGCAAAGGCGCTACCAATAATCGAATCGTTACCGTCGCCTCCTTCAATCGCAAGCCCTCCAACGTCGGGTAGGCTTGTGAAATCGCTTTCCAGAACACCTGACAAGTCAATTAAGTCGTTTCCACCGGAACCATAGACAAGAATGGATTCGACATCTGCAGCATCGACTGATGTCGCTTGCCCATCCACTTCAAAAACAGCCGCCTGTCCATTGACTTCGACAATGCCATCAATCGAAACCGTAACGAAAATTGAGTTGTCATCGTCAGTGCCGGTCAGGGTCAGTTGGTGGCTTTCAGGGGAGTAATCCGTGACTGTCGAAAGCATTTGACGCTCTTCAAGACTCTCAACCTGCAACCTGCTTTTGGCGAGCTTCTCATGTCGAGCGTTGAGCGCCCGTCCTTTAGAGCGAAACACCTCTTTCCAATTGACTCTATAACCGAGGTGGCTAAGAGTTTTTTTCCACGAGGTTACTGGTTTGTTCATGGCGACGACACAAGGTGAAAGACGGTGAGATTCCAGTCAAGCACGTTCGTTGTAGCCAGTGGTGTTGAGGAATGCAAATTTTTGTTGAAGAAATTTTGATTGATGATTTGCTTGGTTTTTGATGGAAAAGTGGATGTCGCTCGAAACTTTTTGTGAGCATCCAGTGGTCGTTTCAATTGAAAATAGACTCTACATTTTACGGACCACGTCCACACCGTCCCGGCCTCGATACGTCATTAACAGCGCTCCCGAAGCGGCGCCAGCATCAAACACGGTCTCGAAAAAGCCACTTTCTCCCGGCCATGGAAAAGCAAACATGAGATCGAAATCGGACATCGCCATTCCAATCTCTTGGTAAATGTCACCCTGATGCGTATCAACATGCTCGATATCAGCAGCAATCTCTGTCAGGTCGCCAATGTCGCGTGGAATGAAACTGCCACAATAGAACTTGGCGTCCAAATTGAGCTCCGCCGCTAGAGCCGTCGAGCGCTCGACCAACGTTGGTTCTATCTCGATTCCAACGGATGTCATACCGCGATCGGCGGCCAGTAACGTCACAACACCGTAACCACTGCCAAATTCACAGAAATTGTTGCCTGTGATCAGGTGATTGTCGTGCAACCACGTCATCGCCAGATCGATCAGATGAAAGTCACACGTCACAAAGTTCTCAATCGTCTCGTCGCTGGACAGCATGAATTCAGCAATCCGATCGTTGCCAAGATCGATCAGATGTTCTGAACTTGCCGTGTGTGGAATCTTTCGGAGAGAATCCGAAACGTTTACAGGCTCAAGTGGCACAGGGAGATTTCCTAAATTTGGAACAGGACAGGAGGCGTTTAGCCTTGAAAAGATTCTAGCAGACATTTTTGTTGAACTGACCCGCTGAATCTGGACAATCATAGACATGAATACGTCTGAAAGCTCCTCGTCATCAAAATCACCGACGCGCTATGAACGCTACCGTCCGATTGTCGAACACTTGCTGGAATGCGAAACGCTTCACCCCGAAGACGTCAAACGAAAGTTTCACCAAGAGCAGCCGGCCTTCGTCACACGGATAGTCAACGAACTGAAAAATCAGGGCTGGTTGATTCGCGAACCGCAGACAGGCACCTATCAGTGGAACTCTGGCAAGGGCCAGTTCTCCGTGTCGCGTTGGTTGGACGACAAATTGTATGGGGCGCAGATCAAATCGTCGCCTGAAGAGGAACGTCCCCGAGAGCGTCTGCTTGCTCACGGCGTTGAGCAACTGCGCACGTCCGAACTGATCGCGATTCTTGTACGTTCCGGCCGGCCGGGAGAATCCGCGGTGATGGCCGGCGAAAAAGTGGCCAAAGCGTTTGCTCAGACTTTGGATAAACTGCCCCACGCAGGTCGAGCGGAACTCAAATCGATCAGCCCGGCGGTGGTCAAGACAGCTTATTGTCAAATTATGGCAGGGATCGAGTTGGGGAGACGTGTTTGTGAGGCCGGCGGCGGACAAGTGTCATTCAAAATAGGCGGATCGGATGACGCGATCGCGTTCTGTCGGAGACACTTCGCGCGACTTGCCGCCGACACGACGCATGAGGAGTTTCACATCGTGACGCTGGACACCAAGAATAAGGTAATCCAATCTCATCAGATCACAGTCGGGACACTCGACGCGAGTTTGGTTCATCCGCGCGAGGTGTTTCGCGCGGCGATCAAGGACAGTGCATCTTCCATCCTCTTGGTCCACAACCACCCATCCGGCGACCCCACTCCCAGTCGAGAAGATATTCAAGTCACCGATCGGCTGACGGAATCTGGCAAATTGCTCGGCGTCGATGTGCTAGATCATATTGTGTTGGGCCGCGATAGAGCGATTAGCATTCGCGCAAACTGAGCAGCCCGCAAACTGAGCATTCGCGGAGACAGACGCTACGCCGGGGCGTTTGCAATACGCCCTTTCACGATCTGCTCAAGCTCGTCGACGACGTCGTTGATCGTTTTATTGTCGGTGTTCACTTCGACCGCGTCGTCAGCCTTCATCAACCGGCCGACTCGACGGTTCTCGTCGTTGTAGTCGCGGATGTTCATATCGGAGATGACCTCTTCGACCGTGACATTTTTACCGGATTCCTTGAGTTGCAGAGCTCGGCGGATGGCGCGAAAGCGTGTTGAAGCCGTCAGGAAAATCTTGCACTCGGCTTCGGGAAACGCAACGGTGCCCTGATCACGTCCCTCACTGACAAAGTCCCCGGTGGCGGCGATTCGGCGTTGAAGTGCGACCAAGTGTTCTCTGACTTCAACCGCGTCGGCGACCGATTTGATCTTCCGTGTCACCTCCGGAGTGCGAATCTCTGCTGATTTGTCCTGCCCATTGATAAAAACGGTGTCTTCATCGAATGTAAGCTCGATGGTCTTCGCGATTTCGGCCAGTTGCTCGTTGTCATCCAGCGGGATTTCATTCTCCAGAGCGACCAACGTGACCGCGCGGTACATCGCACCGGTGTCAAGGAACATGAACCCAAGACGCTTGGCCAGTTTACGTGTGACTGTGCTCTTACCAGCGCCGGCGGGGCCATCGATAGCTACGATCATGAGGCGGTTTGAAATGCAGGATTGTGAGTTCGGAATAGAAAGTTCTGGATTGGAAAGGCTAATTTGCGACTTTGTACTTTTGTCGCAATTGATTAACTACGTTTTGAAATTCGCGCTTTAGCGTTGGCGTGTTGGCGATTTCGACAGCGCGGTTCTCCGAAAGACGAGCCAGCCGCGTTTTTCCCATCTCACGCATCAGCATCGATTTGTGCAGCGTCGCTTCCGCACGCAAGTCCGAAGGGACATTGGTGTCCTCGGCGAAATTGTCTAATGTCGCTAGGGCGTCGGCGGGTTGCTTCAGCAGAAAGAAAGCCTCGGCCTTGCCACTGACCAAATCCGCCAACACGTCAGGGTTGGCTCGCGCGGCAGGGATCGCCTCGTCGAAGGCTCGCAACGCATCGTCGTATTGCTTGTCTGCGATCAGCATTTCTCCGAGCGCGGCCCAAAGAAATAGATTCCGCGCCCCGGTCGCTCTGCCTTGTTCGATGGAAAGGTTCAACAGTTCCAGCGCGGCTTCCTTGCGACCGCTGCCACGCATCAACAGGATTTTTTTAACGATCAACCGCTCGCGCGTGGCACCTTCGACGCCCGGCAGGTCAATCATCTGGTCTAGCAACCGGTCGAGGGCTTGTGGTTTGTTCTGGCGTCGAACGATGTTGAGCTTCATTTGGAGAATTTCTAATCGTTGAGCAACCGGGAATTCCATCTCGGCGAGGACTTTGTCGATTTCCTTGATCGCGGCCTCTGGTTTCTCGAGTCTCGCCACCAGCATCAGTTCCGTCATCATCACCTTGCGTTGCTCAGCCTCTTTTTCAGAGTTCCACTTTCCGCGCAGTCCAAGTTCGTTGTCGGCGTCCAATGCAATGATCTCTTCGATGACGTTGGGATAGTACACGCCAGCAATCGTTTCGCTGATGCCGGAAATTGCTTGGTCCAGTAAAGTGGCGCGTTCCAACCCCTTCGCTTTTTCGGCTTTCGCCATCGCATCGTCGCGGTCCACGCGTACCTTGTGGAATTCGCTCAGCAGCCCAAGATAGTTGATGACGCCGCCTTTCTCATATCCACTGATGGCGAAAGGGATAAGGTCACTGTCGACAAGAAACACAGTTGGGAAATTGGTGACCGCGAATTCACGGCCCCATCGCATGCTTTGAATTTTCTCCATTTCCGTGGCGTTGGAGCTTTCAATGTGCTCGATCCGGACCAATAAGTACTCCGATGTGATCTCGTCCTGAAAATCAGCTTGGTCGAAGACTTCTGCCTCAAGTGATTGGCAGTCTTTGCATTTCTCGGTACCTGCGAAGTAGAAAAGCAGGTCTTTGCCCTCCTTTTTCGCGGTTCGGATGGCCGAATCAGCATCGGTAGTCCACTGGTCGGCGTTGGCTTGGTTCGGCGCCCCAAAAATGCCCCACGCGAGGAAAGCCCATGCGAAGTGGCGGAGAAATATCTGAGCACGGAAACGGGTAAAGACGCAATTGGGCTTAGAAATCACAGGCGTTGTCGTTCAGTATCCGATGAAGGGTTAGATTCAACTAATATATTACGGCAATCGCGTTAAGATGGCAAGAAACGGGCATATTAACGCAACAAATCAACGCGGGAGATAGGTTTTTTACAGGCGATAAGCGCTTAGAACTGGCTCGGGCGAATGCGCCAACCCGCAAAGTCTTGAATCCAGCAACTTTGCGTCTTCACGCGTTTGCGTGATGTTATCACGGATGACTTGACTCAGATGACTCTAATTTCGGTTCAAATTTTGCCTCAGTCAGCGGAAATACCAGATCTCCGTCGCTCTGACTCCGCCTCCCGAGGGGCAGGGTGACATTCAGATTTAACTCAACAAAAAACCTTCTTATTCCGATTGAATAGATTCCTTAGCAACGATAAACTGTTGCTTTTGAGGAATTCCCACGTTTCGGGATTTTCTCGTTTTCAATCACCCTTTAACCAATTGAAGTCTTCGTCCCTGCTTTAAGGTTCGATTCTGCAAGCTTTTTCGCATGTTGCGAAGACGTCTGCGGCGGCTTATTAATTTGGTGGAGAATTTTATGTCGAACACTCTTGTTCAAGACTTGGTAGACGCTGGTGTGCACTTCGGTCACCGTGCGAGTCGCTGGAACCCAAAAATGGCCCCGTACATCTACGGGAAGAAGAAGCAGATCCACATTCTGGACATTCGCGAAACTGTCCGCGGTCTGCTGCGAGCCAAAAAGTACATCTCCAACGTTGCTGCTGGGGGTAGCTTGGTCCTGTTCGTCGGTACTAAGCGACAAGCTTCCGCTGCCGTTCAGAAAGAAGCCGAGCGTTGCCAGATGCCTTACGTCAGCGAGCGTTGGTTGGGTGGAGCACTCACGAACTTCCGCACCATTCGTTCTCGTATGACTCGTCTGGAAGAACTGGAAGAGATCTTCAGCTCTGAAGAGAAACTTGCCGGTTACTCAAAGAAGGCTCAATCCACGCTCAGCCGCGAGTACCGTAAGATTCACCGTAACCTCAACGGTATGCGAGCCATGAATCGCAATCCAGAGTGCATGGTGATCGTCGATCCCAACAAAGAGAAGAACGCGATCCTCGAAGCGCGTGCGCTGGGCATTACCACCATCGCGTTGATCGATAGCAACTGCGACCCAGACATGGTTGACCTGCCGATCCCTGGCAATGACGACGGCATCCGTTCGGTTGAACTGATCATGTCTCACTTGGCTGACGCGGTTGTCGCAGGCAAGAAAAACATCGTTGTGAAAAACGAAGGCAAAGATGGCAAGGGCCGTCGCGGCAAACCAGTTCAGCAGCCTCGACCGATGGTCAAATCGGCGGCGCAGATTGCAAAAGAGAAAGCAATGGCCGAAGCTGCTGCAGCAAAAGCTGCTGCAGCGCTTAATCCTCCTGAGGAAGAAGCCGAAACTGCTGCTGCCGAAGCGCCTGCCGCTGCTGCACCAGAAGCCACCGCATAACGCAGTAACATAGACTGCTGTTAAAACTGCCGGACATGAGCGTGAGTGGGACAGGCTTCGAGCCTGTCATTGAATCGCTTACCGCTCCGGCGACATTGACGCGACCTTCAGGAGATACTTTCGGTCTGAACCTGACGGTCGCAAAAATGTCATTCATTTCCACGATATTGGAACCAGTTTGGTTCTGTTATTGGATTGTGTATTTACCAAAACACCAACGATTGGCGACGCCGCCGATCCACGAAGAAGAATAAGGGAAGACTATGGCTGCCATTTCAGCAAAAGACGTCAGCGAACTGAGAAAACAAACCGGTGCAGGGATGATGGACTGCAAAAAAGCACTCAACGCATCCGATGGCGACTATGAAGGTGCTTTGGACTACCTTCGCAAGAAGGGTCAGAAAGTTGTTGCTAAACGCGCGGGCAAAGATGCCTCTGAAGGCGTTGTCGTTGCGATGACTAACGACAGTGGCGACAAAGGAATCCTGATGTCGGTAAGCTGCGAGACAGATTTTGCTGCGAAGAACGAGATGTTCCTGGCATCCGTCAAAGAGGTCAGCGATTTAGCGATGGCTGAGATGCCGGCGACTGTTGAAGAACTTTTGGCGTTGAAGATTGGCGACGAGACCGTAGACGAAAAACTCAAAGGCATGACTGCCATCACGGGCGAAAAAGTCGAAATCTCAAACTACCACGTGGTTTCTGGCGAGAACATTTCGTCTTACATCCACGCCGGCAGCAAAATCGGCGTCGTTGTTTCCTACAAGGATGGCGGCAAGGCTGAAGAAGCGGCCAAGTTCTTCCGCCACGTTGCGATGCACATCGCTGCGATGAATCCGTCAATCATGACGCCAGATGAGTTCGATGCCGATCTGGTGACCAAAGAAGCAGAAGCCTTGATTGCTCAGATCACGGCCGAGAACGAAGCAATCGAAGCAGAAAACCCGACCTTGCCGAAAGAAAATCGCAAGCCACTGAAGAATGTTCCTCAGTACTGCAGCGCTCGACAGCTGACCCCAGAGGTCATGTCGGCGGCTGAAGAAGCGATCAAAGCCGAGTTGAAGGCCGAGGGCAAGCCAGAGAAGATCTGGGACAAAATCGTACCTGGCAAGCTGGAGCGTTTCATCGCAGACAACACATTGCTCGACCAAGAGCGTTGCCTGATGAGTCAGTTTTTCGCTTTGGACGATAGCAAAACAGTCGCCCAAGCCGTCGCCGATTTCGCCGACGGCGCTGAATTGGTTGAGTTCAAGCGCGCCGCAGTAGGTTAGTGCTTGCTTGAGAACACACGGAATTGAGAAAGCCTCGTAGATTACCATTCTACGAGGTTTTTTTTTTGGCTCTTCGGAAGAATTTGTGGGTGATTCGGTCGCTAACCGAAGGCCACTACACAGTCTTCATGTCAGACTTGTTCTTCGCGAACATTACCTGCAAACTGTTGCATCGCCGCTCGGCGAATGCTGCCTCGCAGTAGCACAGATAGAAATGCCAGAGACGAATAAAGGCATCGTCGAAACCTAGCTGACGCACTTCGGGCAAACACTTCATAAATGCGACTCGCCAATGCTGTAACGTACTCGCATAATCCTGCGAGATATCCTCGAGGCCAATCACGCGCATCGCTGTCGCCCGGCCGATTGACTGGTTGATCGAGCTGATCGACGGCAGGCATCCACCGGGGAATATATACGCCCGGATAAAATCGACGCCCTTGCGATAGGCCTCGTAATTCTGCTCACTGATGGCGATCGCCTGAATCAGCATCGCGCCATCATCCTTCAACAACGAATCACATTTTGCGAAATACGTGTCCAGAAACTGGTGGCCTACTGCTTCGATCATTTCCACGGAAACCAATCGATCAAATTTGCCATCCAAATCACGATAGTCCTTTTGCAAGACTGTCACCTGATCCTCCAGCCCATTGGCTTTCACCGCCGCCACTGCGTGGCGATACTGCTCTTGAGAGATGGTGGTCGTTGTGACGTGAACGGCGTAGTGCTTCGCCATGTGAATCGCCAACGCGCCCCAGCCGGTTCCTATTTCCACAACGCGCTGGCCGGGTTTCAACTGAAGCCTTTCACAGATGTGCCGCATTTTCACCAGAGAAGCCGCGTGCATTGGCGATTGAGCGTCAGGAAAAAATTGGTCACTGATCGATTCATCGAAGATGCCCGCCGAATAGTTCAGTGTTGGGTCAAGGAACAACTGATAGAACTTGTTGCCAAGATCGTAATGTTCATGAATGTTACGGCGGCTTCCTTCGACTGTATTCTTACGGCCCTGATGCCGGAACCGATGGAAAGCAGATCGGAGGCGCGACCAGCGCTTCTCCATCTTGGTTACTGAGTCCATGTTTCGAATCATGATTCTGATCAGATCCGTCAGGTTATCGCATCCCCAATCGTTGTCGATGTAACTTTCGGCCGATCCGATGGTGCCACCGACGAGCAACTTGCGATAGAACACTGGGTTGGAAACTGCGACGTTCACTTGCAGGCGGTCGGGCCCCAGTTCGCCGAACATCGTGTTGTCCCCGGCGTTGTTCACGTTGACGCGTCCACCCTTGAGTGACTCGAATTTACCTAAGACCGTCTTCCGAGCCAACGCGTTGATCGACCACGGCTTGCATTTTGCTTGAACAGAGGCCGTTCGCGCGTCGCTCAAAGCGGGCAGAGGCAATTCTGTCTTCATTTGAACTGAAGAATTTGGGTCCGGGAAATGGTTCATCGTTTTTTTGTACAGGTAGTTTCAAAGGATGGCGTTGGGTAGCGTTGAGAATTTAGCACAGAGCAAAACCACTATCATTCTGGGTGGGGTACAAAAGGCACACGTTTTAAGTACAGCTTTAGCGCTTGGAAATAGATGCCGGCAAATACCTTGAAGGAGTAAAGTGGATACTTTGCGGCCACTTTGGCCAGTTGATAAGAGTTGAGAGGTCTTTTTTGCAAGGACATCGATACGTCAAACACCTTTTCTCCACCCTGATGGTTCTCCATCTTGACGCCGATTTTCTCCCCCGGATGTGAAAATAGCATTCGGTAGTGCATGTCCATTTCCATAAACGGAGAAACGTGAAACGTCTTCTTTACGTTTTCAGCAACGACCAATTTTTTTGCAGGATTCGAAGCAGGTACAACGTAGGTGTGTTGCTCACCCCACGGCGTGTTGTTTACTTCGGCGACGATCGCAACCAAGGTTCTATCATTCTTGTCGTAGCAGTAGTAGAAACTGACGGGATTCATTTGGTATCCGCAGTAACGCAGTTGCGTCAGCAAACGGACTTTGCCAACTGGCGCCTCCACCCCGTTCTTCTCCAGCAGATCAATGACACACTGCTTTAGAGGTCGCTGCTCAGGAAACTCTTTCAGATAGTCCGAACGTCGAAAACTTCCGTAACTTCCAAGTCGAGTACGCTGTGTCGACCAGAGCCAATGTTTGTTAAAAACGGTGGGTAGTTCGTCTAGGTCTAACAGGAAGTAGAAAACCGAGAAATTGAAGTGGTTACGAGCATGCTGTTTCCTTCGGTGGCGAACCACCCCTTCGTAGATGTAACTGCTGACACCATCGATGGGTTGCAGCATTGTCGCTGCGAACCCTACTTCCGCTTGGGGTTCTCCATGATCGGGCCCGGCAGTCTTGTCCTGCGGCGATGAAGCGGTATCTAGCATAAAGTCGGCACCTGCCGCAATTTATTGGCGACAGCCAATGCCGAATTGACT
>CALKXO010000399.1 GCA_938003615.1 uncultured Pirellulaceae bacterium
ATTTCAACATTGTTCTTTGTGATGGTTCAACACACAGCTTGGATACCAAGATGGACCCTATAGCATTTGGCAATCTAGTCGCAATTGACGACGGTGAAGTCGTTGATGTGACCGAACTGTAAAGTTCAAGAGTATCTGATGGGACAGAGGAAGAGCCGCGTGCAATCACGCGGCTTTTTTTATGCGCGGATGGGGAGCGGTTCTCGGTGTGAGGTTTTCGGTGTGAGGTGTGAGGTTGACAGGAGACAGGGGACGGGGAAACAGGGGACAGGAGATAGGGGACAGGGAACAGGGAACAGTTTTCGGTGTGAGGTGGTGGCAGTTGCTCTGTTTTCCTCCGTGCACGCTGTGGTTGTGCGCGGTCGTTAACGTTGCGTCTCGTCCACTCGCTTGCGCTTCGGGCTTGTATTTTCGCTCGCTCACGCGCCGGTTAGTATGTTCGGTGTGGCGGTGGGTTGTACGTTCCACTCGCTTGCGCGTCGGGCTTGTATTGTCGTCGGGTTAGGATTTCCACGCCCTTACGCGTCGGGTAAGTGTGTGCGCTGTGTCAGTTTTTCGTTTGTTTCGTTGATTTCGCGGTTGAATGAAGTGTTGGCCGCAAAAAGACGCATCAGACGCAAAGAAGGCGCGGCAACCGTTTCTGTGACTTTTTGCGTTTCTTGCGGCTGATTGAATTCCTGCGGTTGGTTCTAAATTTTTTATTGACGCGCGGCATCGGTGTCTATCTCAGTTCATCAGTGGTTTCATTTTTGACGCGTTTCGCCAGTTGCGCTGTGATCCTCCGTGCACGCTATGGTTGTGCGCGGTTATGCTGGAGAGGAGCGCTGTCATCGGCGCGTAACCGAAAACCGAACACCTCACACCGAAAACCAAAATGCCCTCTCCAATTTGGCAACTGAAGAACTGCCGATTGTCGTTCGACAACGGACCGGCCGTCATGGGGATCGTCAACGTCACCCCCGATAGTTTCTCCGACGGCGGCCAACATGATACGCCTCAATTGGCCATCGACCACGGTATCCGATTGGCCAAGCAGGGAGCCGCCATCCTCGATGTCGGTGGCGAGAGCACACGGCCTTACAGCGCTCCCGTCGAAACCAACGAGGAACTCGATCGCGTCATCCCGGTCGTCGAGGGATTGGCCGCCGCGGTCGATGTGCCGATCTCGATCGACACGTCCAAGTCAGCCGTCGCTGCCGCAGCAGTTAACGCCGGGGCTCAGATCATCAACGACGTCACCGGCCTGGAAGGAGACCCTGCGATGGTCAGTGTGGCCCTCAGCACCGGCGCCGGCGTCTGTGCCATGCACGCCCAAGGCCCGCCGCAAACGATGCAAGACGATCCGCGCTATGGCAACGTCACCGAAGAGATTTTCGATTACTTGATGCAGCGTCAAGCGTCTCTCGTATCGGCCGGTATCCCGCACG
Source organism: uncultured Pirellulaceae bacterium (assembly GCA_938003615.1). Classification (GTDB taxonomy): domain Bacteria; phylum Planctomycetota; class Planctomycetia; order Pirellulales; family Pirellulaceae; genus Mariniblastus. The sequence continues at coordinate 1,428 of CALKXO010000399.1, forward strand.
AGAAAATTTGCTTGGACCCGGGGATCGGGTTCGGGAAAACGCACGAGCACAATTTGCAGCTGGTGCGCGAGGCAGAGCGATTTCTTCAGACGGGCAGCCCGATCTTGATCGGCCATTCCCGCAAAGGATTCATCGGGAAATTACTGGGCGACAAAGAACGCAACCGCGACGCGGGAACGCTGGGGATTAGTGTGTTGTTGGCGATCAAAGGGATTCAGGTGCTACGCGTCCATGAAGTGCAAAATACGGTCGATGCGTTGGCGAGTTGGCAGTTAACAGTTAACAGTTAACAGTTAACAGTTAACAGTTTTCGGTTTTCGGTGTGAGGTTGACAGGGGACAGGGGACAGGGGACAGGGGACAGGGGACAGGAGACAGGAGACAGGAGACAGGAGACAGGAGACAGGAGACAGGAGACAGTTTTCGGTGTGTGGTGGGCCACTTGCTTACGCGTCGGGGTAGGTTTGCAATGACAGGCTGGAAGCCTATCCCACTTTCGGCCCTCCCCGTCGGTGAGCCTCCGACCCTCTCCAAGGGAGGGTGGCAAGCAAATCGCTTGCGCGTCAGGTCTTCAATCCCCAATCCCTAATTCCTAATTCCTAATTCTTAATTCTTAATTCTTAATTCTTAATTCTCTTACAACTTAATCGTCCGGAATAGCGGCAGGTGGCGGTAATAAACTTCCAGCGTGCAGACGGCCATCGCGGTGGTGTAGATGCGACCGCCTTGCGATCCCCAGCGAAACGGTTGCCTGTTCCAACTGCCGGCGTGACGGCCCTCGGTACTCTGCGTTTCCAGCAGCAGCGTCTGGACCTGTTGGTTCCATTTACGCCAGTTTCGGCCGCCGTAGTGATGCATGATTTGGCTGCCGTAGTACCAGTAGTAGACGTTCTTGTTTTTTCGAGAAGGGAAATGTTTGTCCATCAGCCACGCGACCGCCGACCTGACGTTCGGATCGTTGCGTTGGGCGCCCAAATACATTCGGCACAAGATCGCTTCCGCTGTCATCGCTTCGGTTGGGCCGCGTCCGCGCTGGTAGCAGTAAAACGTTCCCGCCGGTGCTCGGGCGGTAAAACCGTTTGCGCGACGGACGGTGACACTGTCGAGAAATCTTCCGGCCTCGGTGAATGTCTCAGGAGCGACTTGTAGGTTCATCCCGGCCAGTTTAGCGCTTTGTAGCGCCATCATTTGCCAGCCTAGCACCGACGTATCGCCTTTTTGTCCCGGGCGGTATCGCCACCCGCCGTCAGGCCCTTGCGCGGTCGCAATGAAATCGATGGCGTGTTGAGCGGGAGTTAGGAACTGCTGGTCGCCCGTCATCGCTAGGATCTCGCACATCACGATCGCGGCTTGGCCGTGCGCGTACATACCGGCTTCGGTTCTCAGTCCTGCTCGCAGGTCGCCGTCAGGCTGCTGGTTGCGGATCATCCAATTCAGGCCCTTGGCCACCGTTTTTTGGTAGATGCCCCACTCGTGGGTCTGTCCAGCGCCAAGGAACGGTAGCAGCGCCAGCGCGGTGCCCATGCAATCGCCCTTGTTTGTTTTCGACGTGTGCCGCGCGTAATTTTTTAGGGACCAACTGCCATCGTCGTTCTGTACGGAGGCCAGCCATTTCAGGCCGCGCGCGACGGCCGCTTCGGTCAGCAGCGTGCCTCCCTCGCTGCGCAGGACGTTGCTGCGCAGACGTGGATCACGCGCTGAAAACGGGGTGGCGTCGGTGCGACCGGCCACCGCAGATCTGACTTGGCCGATGGGTGGGAGCGCGGGTGACGCGCGCAAGGTGCGTAAGGCCGATCGCCGCAGGTCCGATGGTTCGCCCGAGCGATCGATCGTGAGTTGATCGGCCAGCGCGTGGATCGAATCGGCTGCAGCGTTAGCATCGTTTTTCTCACCTGTGGCGGCATCTTCGAATTTTCGATCGGTCTGTTTATCGTCATCGGTCTGTTCTTGATCGGCCGGATCACTGTCGTCGCTCTGGGCGCTGTGTTCGGGGGAATCGTTGTCCACAGTGCCGGCATCAATTTGAATGCCTTGTCCGGTGCGGCGGTCGGGGCTGACGTCGGTTGAAAGGACGATCGTATCGGGAGCGCGATCGATGGTACCCAGCACGATCAGGCCCAAAACCATCAGCAGAATCAGGTGCAACAGGATGCTGACGATCCAAGCGGGAGACAGGGAGAAGAATCGCCGGATGCTGTGGGCGATGATCGACTCGGGCGTAAGCGCGTCCAGTTCGTCGACGGGGGAGGTTTTCGGTGTGGGGGGGAAGGTTTTCGGTGTGAGGTGTTCGGTTTTCGGTGACTGGGCGACCGTTGCCAGTGCCGCTTCCTTGGGCTGCGGCTGACGCCCGTGATCTTGTAAATAGCGGTGTGGGCGCGAACTCTCCGGTAAGGCAGCGGCATGGGTGGTCGGAGGCGATCCGTCGTGGACGATCAATTCGTTGACGGCGATACTCGTCTCGCATCGCCAGCAGTCGGCCAGTGCCAGCCAGGAGCGGATCGTTAGCGGAGCGCCGCATTGAGGGCATTGTCCCAGCATGGCTGTGCCGGTGACGGTGATGTGGCCTAAGTTAGCCCGGAGGCGATGGGTGGCGGTTTCGGTCAGATCATCGGTCGAATTATCACGTGGGTGTATCGTGGTGGCGGACGTGTGGTCGTCAAGGTTAGCGGTGGGAGCGGATTGCTCGATGTCGTCCGGTAGTCGCTCCAGCAACTGCAAGCGCTGTTCGATCAGGCGATCGAAGTTAGAGGAATCGTTGGGCGACGGATCGTTGGGCGACGGATTGTTGGGCGACATATCGGTGCAGTTTGCCGGAGACGTACAAGCGGTTGCGATGACCTCTCTATTCTACGCGTTGGGGAGAGAGGAAGTGGATTTGGTTTCCAATGGAACGGCAATTTATCCGATAGGAAATCGAGACTAGTGGTTGGTCAGAGCTTGGTCATCGATTTTTTCGTAGCCGAAGTCGCCAGACTTTGGATGGCCTGAGAGCAAACTTTCCAATCTCTTGCGAAGATCGGCTACGAGAGAGCGCGTGTGTTGAACGGGTCTGTGGTTCGTATGTTTTGCGTTGCGAATCGTAATCAGTTTGCAGTAGAGGTTTTAGCGCGGCTCATACTCTTGACGCTTTATCAAGAGATACTTGGTGGGTCGTCGCGACGATGTCGCTTGACCCACCCTACATTTAATATTGATGATTCAACGTAGGGTGGGTCGCTCGGATTCCGTGTCAGCGGGATTCAGACCCACCAACAATTTTGATGCAAAATCCTATTGCGCTTTGGGCTTGATTTGGTGTTCGGTGTTCGGTGTTCGGTGTTCGGTTTGGGGTGTGACGCCTGAACCGGGCTAGCGCCCAAACGGCTAACTGTGCAAATTAGTGCCAATAACTCTCAGCCTCGTTGGGATTGTGTGTTGGTGTGAAATTCCTAATTCCTAATTCTCAATTCCTAATTCCTGATTCTCCCCCTGCCGAAAACGGGCTTGTTCAGGCACTGGAATACGCCCTCTTTTTCCTCGTTTGATGTTTGCGCGCTCATTGTGAAAATGATGAAAATTGGTAGAATCTGGGCTTCGAAACGGCGATGGGTTTGACGCGCGAATTTCCCTGTTTTCACCGGCTTTTTTGGGCCTTGTGACAAACCGTAAGCCGCCGTTTTTGAAGCGTTAGTTTTAGACGCCGCGATGATGTTTTGACGATAATTTTAAAAGGGCTGCAACTTGTCAACTGATCTGCCAGAAGAACCTCAAGACGACAACGAGAATAGCGAAAACGAAAACGAAAACGGTAGCGGCAATGGCCAAACAGGGCTCGGCAGCGACGGTGGTACGTCGTTGATCGAGATGCCGATCGAAGATGAACTCAAAAGCAGTTATTTGACGTATGCGATGAGCGTCATCATCTCCCGTGCGTTGCCGGACGTTCGTGACGGGCTGAAGCCTTCTCAGCGACGGATTTTGGTCGCGATGAACGATCTGAACCTTTCTCCGGGTGCGGCGCGTGTTAAGTGTGCGAAGATCTCCGGCGACACTAGCGGTAACTACCACCCGCATGGTGAGAGTATCGTCTATCCGACGCTTGTCCGCATGGCTCAGGAATGGAACATGCGGCACATTCTGATCGACAAACAGGGGAACTTCGGTTCGATTGCCGGTCTCCCGCCGGCCGCGATGCGATATACGGAGGCTCGCATGTCGGCGGTCGCGTCGTTGATGCTGGAAGATCTGAAATTGGACACGGTCGATTTCACTCCGACCTATGACGAACGTCGATTGGAGCCAACGGTTCTCCCCAGCAAATTCCCGAACCTGCTGGTTAATGGTTCAAGTGGAATCGCTGTCTCGATGGCGACTTCTATCCCGCCGCACAACTTGGGCGAGGTCTGTGACGCGCTGGACATGATGATCGACAACCCCGATTGTTCGGTCCATGATTTGATGACGGTGTTGCCGGGCCCCGATTTCCCGACTGGCGGAATTATCTGTGGTCGCGCGGGCATTCTGAAGGCCTACCATAACGGCCGCAGCACGATCGCTGTGCGGGCTCATTGTGAGATTGAAGAATACAAAAAAGGAAAATCGAAGCGTAATCGGATTGTGGTCAGCGAGCTGCCGTTCCAACAGACGCGTGACAGCGTGGTCGAGAAAATCGCCAAGCTGGTGAAGACGGACAAGGTCAAGGGCATTGTCGACATCAAGGATCTGAGTGATCTGAAGGAGCCGGTGAAACTGTATGTCGAGCTCAAGAACGATGCCGACCCGGAAGTCGTATTGAACCAGCTGTATCAGTTTTCGCCGCTGCAGACGTCGTTTTCGATGAACTTCATGGCGCTGGTTGATGGAAAACCGCGCGAGTTGTCGTTGAAGGATTTCTTGCGTGAGTTCTTGCGGCATCGCGTCGAAGTGATTCGTCGTCGTACAGAATTCTTGTTGGCGCGTGCTCGCAAGCAGAAGCACACGGTGGAGGGGCTGTTGATGGCGTTGGCCGACATCGACAAAATCATCGCCATCATTCGCGCTTCGAAGACTCAGGCGGAAGCCAAAGTTGGGCTGATGGGCGTCGAATGCCCAGCATCGATGATGAAGCAGGCGCTTGGGGAAGATGGTTTTGCCGTCTTCCAAGATGAACGGGGCGCTAGCGATGTCTACAACCTGACCGCGATCCAAGCGGACGCCATCCTGCGCATGACGCTTGGTCAGTTGGTCAATCTGGAACAGGAGCGATTGGGGGATCAGCACGCGAAACTGCTGGCCGAGATCAAAGAGTATTTGCGGATCCTCTCTGATAAAGCCAACATTATGGCGATCATCAAAGAGGACACGCTTGAGATCAAACGGAAATTGGCGGACAAACGCCGCACGGTGTTGTCCAGAGAAGAGGTTTCCAATATCGATCTAGAGGATTTGATCGAGGAAGAGAACATGGTCGTGTCGATCAGTTCTCAAGGCTATATCAAGCGTACTCCGGTCAGTGTTTATCGGGCTCAGAAACGGGGTGGGACGGGCATCAAGGGTGCCAAGAGCGAAGACGAGGATCCGATCGAGCACGTCTTTGCGGCGTCGACGCACGATTATCTGTTATTCTTCACCAGCAAGGGGCGCGTGCACTGGCGGAAGGTTCACCAACTGCCGCAGTTGGCTCGAGAGAGTCGTGGTCGAGCGATCGTGAATCTGTTGGATCTGGATAAAGACGAGGCGATTGCGTCTTGTCGGGCAGTCAGAGATTTCAACGCTGCCGATCACTATCTGATTATGTGTACGCGTAAGGGCCTGGTGAAGAAAACGCCATTGGAGGCTTACAGTCGTCCACGCAGCAATGGCATCATTGCGATCAAGCTGCGTGATGACGATATGCTGATCAAAGCGGTGGTTGCCAAAGGTGGCGATGAATTGGTCATGGCGACGGCTGACGGGATGGCGATCAGGTTCAAAGAATCCGATGCGCGTCCGATGGGACGTAACACCAGCGGCGTGAAAGGAATTTCGCTTCGTGAGGGTGACGAAGTCGTCGGAATGGTGGTTGCCGATCCTGAGGCAACGTTGCTGACGGCCTGTGAAAAGGGTTATGGCAAACGGACTCTGTTCGGCCCAAATCAGACTGAGGGCGACGATGAGAGCGAGGATGAAACCAGCAGCTCTTCGCGTTACCGGACTCAGAAGCGTGGCGGCAAGGGCGTGCGAGATATCAAGACCAGCGCGCGTAACGGTAAAGTGATTTCGATTGTGACGGTCAACGACGACGATGAATTATTGTTGATGACCAGCGGTGGCAAGATCCAGCGTATCGCCTGTAGCGACATGGGCGTGATCGGCCGAAATACTCAGGGCGTGCGGATCATGCGACTGGCGACCGACGATTCGTTGGCCGTGATTGCTCGGGTTCCGCGCGACGAGGACGAAGATGAATCGCCTGTGTTGGCATCGGGTGATCCGGTGGCCTCTGGTGACCCGGTAGTACCTGCCAGTCCGTCAACGGACGCCCAAGCGTCGACTGGGGAAGCGTCGACTGGGGAAGCATCGACTGGGGAAGCATCGAAAGGTGACAGCCCGGCCGATGGCGACGTCGCTGCGGATGAGGCCAATTCGGAAGCTGACGATGCGTCGGATGGCGCCGATGCCTAATGGGTTGATGTTGGTTGTGACGACATCGGATGACCGGTCGGTTCTTGAGAGGATTGCCGGTCACTTGGTGCAGCTTCGTTTGGCCGGCTGTTGTCAGATCTCGTCGCCGATCACAAGTGTTTATCGGTGGGAGGGACGTGTTGAGCAATCGGAGGAGTTCGAGTGTCGGATCAAAACGACTGACACGCACTTCGACGCAGTCGTAAGAGAAATCGAGTCACGACACAACTATGATGTGCCTCAGATTGTCGGCGTGCCTATCGAGTCTTGCAGCGAAGCGTATCGCGCGTGGTTGCTGGAAGCGGTCGGCACTGACGTCTAGCGTTCAACGGCACCGAATTTAACTCGGAGGTCGGCACATGAACTGCCGGTGGCGTTAGCCAGCGTTAGCCTGGGGTGTTAAAAGATTGGAGTTGTGGTGCAAAATCCCAGCGGCCTTTCTGTTCCAAGCTTGGCACACCGAGTTATGATTGCCTGGTGGTGCGTCTGACGAAAGTGATCTGCAAGTAGGGTGGCGTCAAGC
>CALKXO010000400.1 GCA_938003615.1 uncultured Pirellulaceae bacterium
GGCGCGGTTGGGGCGATGCTCGATGCTGCCGCCAGCAGAGTAGGCGTCCGAGTTACGGCGCTTCTTGTTGGCGGTGTAGTGGTTGATCATCGAATCCATGTTCCCGGCGCTGATGCCGAAGAACAATCTAGGGCGTCCGAACTCTCGCCACGCGTCGCAATTTTTCCAATCGGGTTGCGAGACGATACCGACACGGAAACCGGCCGCTTCCAACGTGCGTCCCAGAATGGCCATGGCGAAACTTGGGTGGTCGATGTAACCGTCGCCAGTGACGAAGACCACATCCAGTTCGTCCCAGCCGCGCGCTCTGGCCTCTTTCATCGACATCGGCAGTTCAAGCTTACCGGCCGGTGTTGGCACAGCGGTGCCTTTGAGCGTTTCGAGGCGCACGCAAGCCTGCTTGGCTTCCGCCAGTTTTGCGTCGACGACAGGTAATTCCATGGCTGGATCGCGGGAAAAAGTAGGGTGAGCGGTCAGAACGTTTGCCGCAACCAAAGTATAGAGCCAACCCCCTAATTTTTCTATCTGCGAAATTTGCTCATCAGGGGAATCTGTCGGCGATTTTCGACATGCCCCGGCAACCTACATTGCCTGCCAGAGAGCTTCGTTGGGTTGCAGCGCGATTTCTCCGAATGTGCCGCTTGTTGTCGCCAACTGTTCAATTTCCACACGGTAGAATTCAAGCTCGCGCGTTTCTGAGAATATCATCTCCCAACTTCCTTCGGCGTCGGCGGTGGCCATCGATTCTCCGGCTAAGGAACCGCACTGGTTGTAGAGACGGCCGACAAGTTCTGCGTTTGGTGCTGCCGATCCTGCGAATACCGGTTCAGCCACCACAGTAAAGACTTTTCGCGCGCAGACGCCGGTTGCGTTGTTGGGTTGATCAAGTCGCGGCGCGACTCCTACAGTGCCATTGTTGATGGATGTTGCCGCGTTGAAAGCGAACTGGTTCTGAACTTCCACGGTGATGGTTGCCGAGCGATCGTTGCCTTTCTGATCTTCGATGACAAAATGAATCGTCGCCGCGCCAACGAAACCGGGATTGGGCGCGAACTTTACGGCGCCTGATGAAGTCACAACGGTAGTGCCGCCTTGTGGTTCGTTGAGCAGCGTCAGTTCCCACCGGTGCGCTGCCAAGTCAACTTCCACACTCAGCGGATAGACTACCACCGGTTCGCCAGCAGGCGTTTGCACGTAGTCGTCGGATACTTCAGGAAGAGGGCTACGTGCATCGAGTTGGAGTGCCGCTGTATTCAATCGAAACCTTTTGTCCCAAGGGAAAATGGTGATGGAGTGCAGTCAAACCTGCCAGAGATCACTGCAGGTTCGCCATCTGTAAAGTAGCTCGATTTCGCCCGGTGCGCCGGAGAAATCTTGTTTGCTGGGAGTGAGAAACAGGTGTGTTGCGAAATAGATAATCGTTATAATCCGATTTTAAGCTTTACTATCCTCGTTTACTACACGATGGCCCGCTCATGGCTAATTTGCTAAAGCGATTTGCGGCGGGTGAACTCAGATTCTTCGATGAAGATTGCATTTTGGGTGGGGGACGCCAGTGCTCTTCTCTTTGTGATACGCTGGTCGTGCCGCTCGCCATCGCTACCGGGCAGGTCCAAAGCGACGAATTGTCTGTGATGTTCGACCCGGAACTGCCCATGCGAGTTTGGGCCGAGGGGCAGAACTACGGAAGCACCGACGGAATCGATGTTCTCTTTATCGTCGTCGGCATTCTTCAGGCGATCGTTGTTGCGGCAGCTGTGTCGATCGTCTTGGGGGAACGTGGTTCGAACGTAAGAATTTCACCAACCGCTATGATGTATGTGATTCCGATTCTAATCGAGAGTTTCATGCTGTTGGTGCTGGGGATGGCCTTGTGTCAAGGTTGAACGACCGATTGATAGAAGCTGTACGGCAGCTTCACTTCAGCAGCCTCGCTGCTTTGACGGCAAAGTAGGTGAGCACACCGTCGGCGCCGGCTCGTTTGAAGGCGAGCAAGCTCTCCATCATTACTGCCTCTTCGTCCAGCCAACCGTTCTGGCTGGCCGCCATGAGCATTGCGTACTCGCCGCTGACCTGATAGGCGAATGTCGGGACAGCAAATTCGTCGCGGCAGCGGTGGACGATGTCTAAGTACGGCATGCCCGGTTTCACCATCACGAAGTCAGCGCCCTCGGCGATGTCCAATGCGATCTCGCGCATCGCAACATCGGTGTTGGCGGGATCCATTTGATAGGTTTTCTTTCCGCCTCCGGTCACGTTGCCCGCAGAAAGATTTGACTTCGATCCGATCGCGTCGCGGAACGGCCCGTAAAATGCGGATGCGTATTTTGCTGAATAAGCCATGATGGAAACGTGTTCGAATCCGGCGCCATCCAAGGCTTTTCGAATTGCACCAATCCGTCCGTCCATCATGTCCGAAGGCGCGATGATGTCGCAGCCAGCTTCGGCTTGAACGAGGGCTTGGCGGCAAAGCATTTCGACGCTGGGGTCGTTGGCCACATCGCCGTCGATCACGAGGCCGTCTTGGCCGTGGGAGGTGTAAGGGTCGAGTGCCACATCGCAGATGATACCGATGTCCGGTACTTGTTGTTTCAAATGAGCCACCGTGCGGCAGACGAGGTTATCCGCATTGACGGCCTCGAGCGCGTCTTCGGTTTTTTTGGCGGGATCGGTTTCGGGGAAGATGGCGATTGCTGGGATCCCTAGGTCGCGCGCTTCGATGACAGCATCGGTTAGTCGATCAATCGAGTAACGTGACACCCCCGGCATCGATTCAATGGGCGTTTCTTGGCCGGTGCCTTCTTGGACAAAGACGGGCCAAATCAAATCGCTTGCGGTTACACGATGCTCAGCCACCATTCGACGTGACCAGTCATGTTTTCGGACTCGCCGCAGACGGGTTTGTGGATATTGAGAGTGGTTTTTCATGGGCGTGTAGGGGTCGATTTCGCCGGAGGAGGTCATTGAACCCTCTATACTAGCTGTAAATGGCCCGTCCGCTAGTTGTCCGAGAAGGTTCAATTGAATGCTTGCTGAACGAATTCAAACGAATTCCCCGTCATACGATGGACCGCGAATTTGGTTACAATTGGTAAAAGTGGCGGCCCCAGTCCTAGGGGCCGTGGTTTTAACGTGAACCTGTCATATTTTCTTCGAACTCAAAGAGGTGCCAGATTGGCTAACTCATCCCGTTCTCTGTTTTCCATGGCCGTAGCTGTTGGTTTTGTAGTGGCCTTGGCTTCGAATGCATCTGCCCAGAACTGGGCGTCGTGGCGCGGGCCCGAACACAACGGTATCTCGCGCGAGACCAATCTGCTGGATTCGTGGTCCTTCAAAGATAACAAGAATATTATCTGGCAATCGGAGACCGGAGGACGGTCTACGCCGATTGTGCTCAACGGGCGCGTCTATATAAATTGCCGTACGGCAGACAACCCTGCTCTGCCCGATGAGCGTATTCATATTCAGGAACAGGTCGTTTGTTGGGACGCCGAAAGCGGGAAAGAATTGTGGAGAGATAAATTCAACGTCTTTCAAACGGACATTCCTGCACCACGCGTTGGATGGGCGGCGATGGTGGGTGACACGGAAACCGGCAATGTGTACTCGCACTCTGTTTGCGGCATCTTCAAATGTTATTCACCTGACGGAAAAATCATCTGGGAAAAATCGCTGGCAGAAGAGTACGGTAAAATTTCCGGCTATGGCGGACGAACGCAGACGCCGTTTATTGACGAAGACCGCGTCATCGTCAGCTACTTGGCGACGAACTGGGGCGACATGAAAGGTCCGGCTCCGAAGCACTACTACTACGCGTTTGATAAAAAGACAGGTGAGCTCCAGTGGATCTCGGCCCCCGGCGGAGCCCCGAAAGATACAAACTATTCTGCCCCCACAATTGGCATCGTCAATGGGCAACGATTGTTAGTGGCAGGAAACAGCGATGGCCACGTCTACGCCATCAACGCGCGCACAGGGAAGCCAGTTTGGTCATTTAAAATGTCTCGACGTGGACTCAATACGACGCCTGTCTTTGACGGCAACATGGTTTACATCTCGCACGGTGAAGACAATATCGACAACTCCGAATTTGGGCGTGTCCAGTGTATTGACGCCACCGGAACCGGCGATGTGACCGAAACACACGGCGTTTGGCGCGTCGATGGAATCAAGGCCGGGTATACGGCGCTGTTGGTAAAGGATGGCGTGCTGTATGTCGTGGCGGATGTCGGGAATATGATCGCTTTCGATGGCAAATCGGGTGAACAATTATGGACCCAAGACCTTGGTACGGTAGGCAAAGGCTCACCAGTTTGGGCTGATGGAAAAATTTATGCAACAGAAGTCAACGGACACATCTGGGTGCTCAAACCATCGCGCGAAGGATGCGAGGTGCTTTCCAAGAACCAGTTGAAGTCGAGGGTTGGCACTGGTGACGATGAAATTTATGCCTCACCCGCGATTTCCAATGGGCGCATCTATTTTGTCACGCGCGATCGAACGATCTGTATCGGCGACAAGGAAAAACAGGTCAGTCTCGGCACGCCCCAAGCGTTGCCGGCAGAAGCGGAAGTTGGCGATCAAATCGATATGATTCAGCTGCGTCCGCATGAGGTCATTCTAGCGCCGGGGCAGACACAGGAGTTTGTCGTTGTCGCGTTTGATAAGAACGGCCGTCAGATTAAAACGATGGCGGCTGAGAGTTTGACCGTTGGTGATTCGCTGACCGGCTATTCGGCGGCAGGTAATGTGTTGACTGCGGCGGCTGAGCCAAAGAGTGAGTTGGCGGGAACCGTTAGTACAAAAGTAGGCGAATTGTCCGCGGCAGCACGTGTTCGAACGTACCCGCAGACCACCGAGACATGGGAGTGGGATTTTGAAGGCTATAAAGGCATCCGTGTTCCGTCGACGTGGAATCGAGCTCACATCAAAGTGAAACCTTTTGACTTGGACGGTAATACCGTCATGAAGGTTACCGGTGGTCCCGAGGCGAAAGGGCGACCCAGTCACCAGATTTCGATAGGGCCTCAAGAGATGAATAACTACCAGATGCAAATGGATGTTCGGTTTGTCGAAGAACGTCGCCAGCTCGGATCGTTAGGGTTGTCGATCAATCGATACAATCTGATCCTCCAAGGCAACAGCGGTAAGCTGACCGTGCAGAGCTGGCCGCCGCATTTGCGGATGGCGAAGTCGATCAAGTATATGTCTGATCCAGATGTTTGGTACACGATCAAAATGAAAGTCGATGCGAACGAAAGCGAAGCGAAGATTTTCGGCAAGGTTTGGAAAACGGGCGAGGCGGAGCCTGCGGAGTGGATGCTGGAGCAAACGGATCCTCATCCGAATCTCAACGGTTCACCAGGCGTTTACTTTTACGCTCAAGCGGATTGCTACTTTGATAATGTCAAAGTGTTTTTGACGCCGGATTCGAAAAACTGATACGCAGTACAAACATACGTTTCTCAAGACCAACGACTTACATTGAAAAAACACTACACAGGAAAAATCACGATGCGTGCGATGCCCCTATTGATGACCTGCCTTTGCAGCCTCTTGTTCACCGGAAACGTGCTAGGCCAGACGGACACCGATGCCAAAGATTGGCCGATGTGGGGTGGAGCGCCCGGTCGCAACATGGTTTCGCCAATGAAAGACGTCAGCACGGACTTTGATTTAGAAAAAGGAACTAACGTCAATTGGTCGGTCGGTCTCGGATCGCAGACTTACGGCAACCCGATCATTGCTGATGGTAAAGTTTTTGTCGGCACCAACAACGGCGCTGGCTATCGCGATAAGTATCCGGCCGATTTGGATCTGGGCGTGCTGCTGTGCTTCGATGAAAAATCGGGCGATTTCCTTTGGCAGTTGTCATGTGAAAAGCTTCCTGCCGGGCGCGTCAATGACTGGCCATTGCAGGGGATTTGTTCAGCGCCCGTTGTCGAGGGCGACCGGATGTATGTCGTCAACAACCGCTGTGAATTAGTATGCTTGGACGTCAATGGATTCACTGATGGGGAAAATGACGGCGAGGTTCAAGATGAAGTCGATGCGGGAAAGCAAGACGCGGATATTATATGGTCGCTGGATATGATCGAGGAACTGGGAGTCTTTCCACATAACCTCGCAACCAGTTCGCCAGTGTTGTTCGAGGACATGGTTTATATCGTAACGTCCAATGGTGTCGATGAAGCACACTTGAACGTGCCTTCCCCCCGTGCTCCATGTTTTTTGGCAGTGAACAAAAAAACTGGCGAAGTTGTTTGGGAAGCTAATCAACCCAAGGACGCTATTCTGCACGGACAGTGGGGCTCACCAGCGGTCGGCGTTGTCAATGGAAAGGCACAAGTTTTCTTCCCGGGTGGGGATGGCTGGCTGTACGCTCATGATGCCAAGACTGGCGATGAAATATGGAAGTTTGACCTCAATCCAAAAGATTCCATTTGGGAATTGGGTGGAGCCGGAACACGTAACGCAATCATTTCAACGCCAGTGTTTTATGACAACAGTGTTTTCCTAGCGGTAGGACAAGATCCTGAGCACGGAGAAGGCGTCGGGCATCTGTATCGAATTGACGCCACTAAAACTGGAGATATCAGCCCGCAGGTCGGGGAAATCGGATCAGCAGGGCAGACCAATCCCAATTCAGGGCAGATTTGGTACTACGGCGGAGTCGAAGAAGAAACCAAAGAGCCGTGGTTTCGTCGCACGATGTCGACCGTCGCGATCGCTGATGGTTGTGTTTACGCGGCCGATCTGAGTGGCTTTGTGCATTGCTTGGATTTAGAAACAGGCAAGCGTAAGTGGCAGCACGACATGCTTTCTGGTGTCTGGGGTTCGACCTTGGCCGTTGATGGCAAAGTGTTTCTTGGCAACGAGGACGGGACGCTGACCGTGTTTAAGGCCGGTGGCGATAAAGCCGAGGTGCTGGCTGAAATTTCGACCGTCAATTATTCGTCGATTTACAGCACGCCAACCTTTGCTAATGGCAACATGTACCTGACCGACCGCACTCGTTTGTACTCGGTTAAAGTGACGAAGTAACTTTGGTAGCGCAACCGTTGCAACCGTTTGGTAGCCGATCTCGCAAGAGATTGGATAAATTGCTCAAAGACGCTCCAGAGGCTTGCGAGTTCGGGCGAGTTCGGCTGCCAAAAATTGAAGCAGAATTTGGCCTAAAGCCGATTGTGCGCGAGCCCACGGGCTGCTTACGTGTCATTCAGTCAGTAATGAAACCTCTATTTTCATCGAGAATGATGACATGTGGTGAAACTCCGTTTGGGTGAAACTCCGTTTTTTGCCCCCTGTTTCTCAGGCGGTGTCTTACTGGAGTTGAAAAATCGGATAAACTGACCCCTCACTACAGCAGGCTGATAATTTTGAGAACCATTGTGACTGACGAAAAACCGTCAAACGAACCGATCGAAGAAACCGCCGCCGCAGCGGCAGAAGCCGCACCTGAGGTATCTTCTCCTGAAGAGGATCCTCGATCAGGAGGATCGGTCAACCGCGTCAACCCCGATCGCAGCTTGGAACTTGCGCTTGCTGCCGCTACGACGGCCGCTGAAAACGGCGGGACGGACGTCGTCGTGATGGATATGAGCGGCCATACGGCCATCTTCGATTACTTCATCATCGCCACCGGCACCAGTCGCCGCCAATTGCACGCGATGAGTGAAGAGATTGATCATAAGCTCGAGGACGACCTGAACGACAAGCGGATGAGCATCGATGGATACTCAACCGACAGCGGCTGGATCGTGTTGGATTATGGCACCGTCGTGATCCATCTCTTTGATGAAGAGACTCGTGGATTCTACAGTCTCGAAGCGCTCTGGGCCGACGCGAAAAAAGTTGACCTTACAGAGACGCTCAAGCACATCAAATAGGCAAAGGCGACCCTTGAGAACCTCGCCCGAACCCTCGTCGTGGATTAGGCACGCCTGATGCGCCCGACAAAAGGCAGATCTAAAGGTGGGATAGGCTTCCAGCCTGTCAAAATTGTTTTAAGGATGACAGGCTGGAAGCGCTGGAGGCCAATCCCACCACTTTTTTTCGTGGGCATCATTCCTGTCCAACTCGTGTTTTCAGGATAGGTGCTAATAAACAGTCCAATATCTTGTGTCCCATCTCTTGCGAGATCGGTTGTGGAAAAACCGCTCGCAACGCCGCAGCTAGGGGACGACGACGGGGGCTGCATCATCGCATGGACAGTGCGATTGAGCATATGGAGACAGCATTCCGCAACACGACCGTGGCTAGTGCCCAAACGGCTAATGGTGTCTGAAAACTTATGACCTAGTGCCTAAGATTTCTTCCGAAATAGAGGAGCCTCACGATGCAACCTAAACTCCACAACGCGATGTGGCCCGGACTAGTCGGTAAAGGAACGGACGAAGGACAAGAGCCACCGATCGGTCTCGAACGCATGCTGGATCTGACTGCGGCAGCCGAAGTCGACGGCCAAAAATTTGAAGGCGTTGATTTGTTTTTGTTTGAGACCCACATGGATCCCGACGCGTCGGATGACGAGTTGAGGAAAATCGCGGACTCGATCGCCAACCGCAACTTGAGCGTCGGCTCGTTGGTTGCGCCAGTTTGGCCGGGCACCGTTGGTGACAGTGCGATGGGAACAGAAGAGCAAGCGGAGAAATTCCTTTTGGCGGTCAAGAAAGCGTGCCGCATCGCGAAAGTACTCAACGAACACGGCGTGAGAAAGTACGGTTGCATCCGAATCGATAGCGCCGAGTTCGGTGTCGACAAGTGGCGTGAAGCTCCGGTTGCCAACACAAAAAGGATCGCGAAGACTTTTCGCGAAGCCACATCGATCGCAGAGGATCACGGCGAGCGTTTGGCAGCCGAAGGCGAGATTTGCTGGGCCGGCATGCATTCGTGGCGCGACATGTTGAACCTACTGGAAAGTCGCAATCATGACGTATGTTATTGAGTCCAAAACCAAAATTCAACTCGGTGTTGTCTCAACGCATTTGAAGTTCGTGGGCGGACTGCTCCCAGATGAAAACGGCAGGATTCCACGCAACGAAGACGGTAAGCTGTTGGTTGTTGCCAACATGGGAATCCTTCAAACACTATCGGCCGTGAAAATCGACTGTGTGCAAGTCTCTTACTTTCCGGGCTTGGACGAATCCGACGTCGCCGAAATGGTCAGTGGTTTTCGCGCATTGCACCTTGATGTTCATTTCATCTTGATGATCGGCGGAGCGGACCCAATGAACTCTGCCGACGAAGACGCGGTGGTCGAAATGTTAGTCGGTGGCTTAACGGCAGCCAAGAATCACGGCATCGCACATGTCTCGTCGACTTCGGTAGAAGAGTGGATGAAAGCCGGTGGGATTCGCAGAGAGGGCGCGGACTTTGACGCCGCGGTTGCGCAAAACGTGAAAGTTCACTTGCGAGCAGCGCGTGAAGCCGAAATTGAGGACTCGTCGATAAAGGCATGGCATATCGAATTCCTGCGCGGCGGCGAGTTTCAAACATTCACCGATCTTGGACGGATTTGGCAGTTCATTCGCGCCGTGAACAAGGCGATGGGCGAGACATTTTTCAAAGTTATTGTCGATGCTGCTCACTGTGGCGATTCTTCTCTGACGATTGATCAGAATGTTGAACTGATTGAGAAAATCGGCGCTGCGGGCGAACTTGGGATGTTTCACGCTTCTACCAAAACCACACGCGGGTGTCTTTCTGCCGACGACGGTTGGGTCGGCGCATTGCTGTCGGCCTGCGCAAAAACGGGCACACTCGAAACGGTGTTTGTTGAAATGTTCCATCACGAGGACGAAGCGCTTGCGCAACTGCGTGATTTCGACCCGGGCCACGGAATCGATACATGCGACGGCCGAACATATGACCAAGTCGTCACCGATGGTCTAGCCACCGTTGCAAGACGGTGGAACAATCTGGCAGCGCGAGGATTGCTTTAGTACCTGTCCTGAAAACTTGCGTCGGACAGGAGAGTCCAATCGAGAGTCCAATCTGCGACGAGGTTTCGGGATCGGTTCTTAGTTTAGTGACTCCGCGTTAAAATCAAAAACGCTTTGCCGTGGATTATTTTCTAGTCGCGTTTTTGCCATTTCGCAGAACTCGGAGTTGCAATCGATA
>CALKXO010000401.1 GCA_938003615.1 uncultured Pirellulaceae bacterium
CTAACCAACTGAGCTACACCGCCAAATCGTGATTAAAGAGGATCACCACTCAAATCAGGTGGCGAATTCTAAACAAAAGACCGGTCGAAAACTACCGCAACCTTACCCCGTTTTTCCACTTTTTGCATATGCACTGCAGCATCTAACTGGCTGATTGTCGGCAAAAGCGACAAATTGGGCTTCAAGGTGACATTCCGACGTCGAGTGGCGGCTTCGATCGTTCGCCTTTGGATGTAAGCGGTCTTCTCGCTTACCGTCGGTGATTCTTACTCGACATCAGACATCGGCAAATACGTATCCGCTTTGGCCAATGAAGCGAATTTGAGTAACGCCAACCGCGCATGGCTGGTCTTTGGAGTCAACAATAAAACGAGACAGATCGAGGATTCAAATTATCGTCGTGACCCGGAGCATCTGGACTCACTCAAATTACAGATTTATGCTGACACAAATCCGCCAAGCTCCTTCCGCGAGATCCATGTGCTGAACTCGTCGCAGGGACGCGTCGTGATGTTTGAAATCGCGTCCGCGCCACGAGGGTTTCCAATTACATGGAAAGGTCATCCGCATGCTCGCGAAAGTGAAAGTCTTATCGCCATTTCTGTTGGCAAGCAGGATGAAATCCGTAACCAACCAGCAGGCACTGATTGGTCCGCTGTGATCGTTACTGACGCGACGTTGGCGGATCTCGACCCCAACGCCCTACAGATCGCACAGCAAGCGTTCGCTCGAAAAAATCCTGATCGAATTTCAGAACAAGAAGTCTTGGACTGGTCATTGGCGACGTTCTTGGATCGCGCCCGTCTGACACGTGACGGCCAGATCACTCGGACGGCATTGTTGTTGCTGGGCAAGCCTGAGGCGGCGCATCGACTGACACCGCACCCCGCGCAGATCTCGTGGAAACTGATTGGACAGGAAGTGGCGTACGAGCATTTTTCGCCTCCGTTTCTGTTGGCAACTACAGCCGTTTACCAGCGCATTCGCAATATCCAGTTACGGATTCTTCCCGCTGATTCGCTGCTGCCGGTTAAAGTTTCCAAATATGACCAACGGATCGTTTTGGAAGGCTTGCACAACTGCATTGCCCATCAAGACTATCGACGAAATGCGCGGATTATTGTTTCTGAGCGAATCGACTGTTTGGAACTGGAAAGCGAAGGCGAGTTCTTTGAGGGTAAGCCACTGGACTATGTTTTGGGAGATCGCACGCCACGGCGATATGGCAACCCGTTCTTAGTCCAAGCGATGACTCGACTGAATATGATCGACACGATGGGGTTTGGTATTCAGTCGATATATAAAGCGCAAAAGTCGCGATACTTTCCGTTGCCGGATTTTGATTTGGAAGAACCTAACGTGGTAAAGTTGACGATTCACGGCAAGATTATCAGCGAAGCCTATTCGCGGTTGTTGATCGTCAATACTGACATACCACTGGACGATGTGTTTGCGCTTGACCGCGTGCAGAAGCGATTGCCGATTGACGACGAAACGCGGAAACGCCTTCGAAAGCACAAGCTAATCGAAGGTAGGAGGCCTAATCTGCGAGTCTGCTCTGACATCGCAGCGGCGACTGGCACGGAAGTGGAATACATCAGGTCTCGCCCACATCCAGATGCCCACTACGAAAAGTTGATCGTAGATTACCTAACCGAGTTTGGGTCAGCGAACCGAGAAAAAATTGATGAGTTGCTCATGGATCTGCTAAGTACTGGTGGAATGTCCGAAGTTCAAAAGAAGACTAAGATCAGTCGTTTGCTTACGTCACTGAAAGACCGAGGAGTTATCGAGAATGCTGGCACGAGAAGCACGCTCCAGCGGCAGCGGCTGCCTTGAATGTTAAGGCTAATTTGGTTGCGGCTACCCGAATTCCTTTTTTTTGACCCGTCACGAAATACAACAAAGAAAAACGAATTGACGATGCCAGCAAATAACACCTCGATCTCTGTTAACTAAACACAGACGTAAGCAGCGCGTTTTATGAAGATAGCCAACACGGCAACTGTCAAGAAATCCTTGACGTTTCAAAAAGAAGGAAATCGCGAAGTAAATCTTGCCTTGGAGATAGTTATCAGGGTGTGTTGGAAGCACTGGGAGATCTTGTTTAGGCTTAAACCGCAGACAATAGAACGGAAATCATAAACGAAAAAGACAAACCAAATGTCAAACGCAACACGCCTTCGATCACCGTGAGTTACCCCCAAACGGGAGCCAGCACCCGGTCCAATGAAACGGGTATGCGTGACATGCAAGAACGAGCCTATCAGAAACGCGGCGAACAGTACTTGCTGATCAAGTCGCCGCCTGCTTCGGGAAAAAGTCGTGCGTTGATGTTCATTGCGCTGGACAAGCTTGAAAATCAGGGCATCAAACAAGCCATCATTGTTGATGAACCGGCGCACGACGATGAACTTTCCAGCATGCTGTATGTCCTTCGCAGCCAATCAGACCATCCGTTTGTCGTCGAACATCGAGAGTTGCTGCACAAGATCGGCTGCACGCGGGGCGCTAGAGGATCGCTTTGTAAATGCCGCCAGCGAGCGAACGTTCCTGATGGCTGATGTAGAAGTTGTCGCAACGTATCGAATTGCGAATGCAAGTGTTGGAAAGCTCGAAAACATCCTCCATCGCTTTTTTGCGTCTGCGAGAATAGACGTAAAGTTGCGAGGGGAGGTCGGCGGGTAGGTTGAGCCACGCGAATGGTTCGTAACGCCGTTATCTGCGATTCAAGAAGCGATCAATTTGATTCGGACTGGTGAAATCGCCGATAGCCAAGACGACATGTCCGTCAACAGTTTTGGGCCGAGTTGCCGCCTCTATCGACGCAGTCGCCTTCCCGAGTGGCTTCATTGGTGCTTTAGTTCCTCGATCTTTCGATAAAGCTCTTGAGCGGCGAAGGCGAGTGGCAACAAATCGCTGCCTCGGAAACCCTTGGCGAGCTTCCATTTCTTCGCGTCTTCGTCGTAGAAATGACGCGCAATCGTGGTTTTGAAGGCGGTGGAAGAACTTCCGCACATCCGCGTTTCGAAAACCTAGCCAACCAGAAGGATGGAGCGATTCGCCCACGCGTCAGCTCAAACTTGCGAAGAATCAACTTGAGGCGGATCGTCCGGGTTTTCATCTTTTAAACTCTCCGTTTGATCAGATGCCGCAGATGTAGTTTCCTGAGACGGTGGTTTCTTGGTCGCGCGGGAACGCTGCTGAGAGGACCGCAGCGCAAACCGATCTTTGACACCCACGAGACATATTTCACCGCGATTAAATGCCAGCTGACGGCTTTTGACAACCGAAAAACCAAGCCCCTTTACACGCTTACGAAAGGCGCCGATCTGATCGGCGAATTTCATGTCAACCAGCTTCAAAGTCAACACAACACCAGTCACGTCCACCGAGGCGCTTGTGACCATCTCATCAATCGTATCAAGCGTATAGGTCGGCGCTGCGTTGACGTCCGCCATCAACCAACGCACGCTGCGCAAGTCCTTTTTGCGAACCTCGTTGCCGCGGCGGCGAATGTGCGTGAAGTTCGGATTCTCTAGGATTTCCGTTTCCATCTCGGCCGGATCAACGCCGATTACGATCGCCTCTTGCTCCAGCAGCAGTTGGCAGGCTCCACCAGGTGCAGAACCAATCTCAGCACAAACATCGCCAGGATTAATCTTGATCCCCGACCATCGCAGGGCTTCATCCAATTTAAAATAAGCGCGACTGATCACTTCTTGGTTGGCGTCAATCCTGGGAACGCCGCCCGGCCAGCGCCCGGCGGTCGTCGTCGCATAATGAAATCCAAACCACCACTCGTTGGGCTCGACCATCACAACATCCAGAACCAATTCATTCGCTTTCGCGATTTGGTTTCCGGGTACTTTTCGATCCGCCATTGCGGGAGACGCCGCAATCAACCCAGCCATCTCGTTCGCAAGAATGCTTTGCCCGGGCTCGAATCCTTTTTTGCCGGGAACATGTGTGTCGCGTTGCCAGACGTGCACGTGGTCGCAAACTGCTGCCGCTGGCGATTTGAGTACCTCTTCGACTAACGCCGACGCATCGTCGCCAGATACTTTACCGCATGACCAGCCACTGGCTCTGGCAAACGTGGATGTCAGAGAAAACTTGAGCGGCAGCGTGGCTTCCGGGGTTAGCTTGAAAGTCAGAAATCCCGGCCGCGAGAAGGCAAAGTTGAGCCCCGGATGGGACTCAGCGATTTCACTTTTGACGGCCTTTTCCGATCCGTGTTGGCAGCAGACAAAAATGAAGTTGGTCGGCTCAAGTTGCGTCTGGTTTTCGCGCGTCTGGTTTTCAGTAGCCATGGATAGTCTGGGAGATCGTAAAGGGTTAGTCGCCGCATGCTAACAGCTACCTGAGAGACTGCAAAGCGGCTAAAATCCCGGCAGCTTCAATTCGCCAATTCGAACCCAAACGCCTCCGTCTTTCTGAATCAACATGAACAAAACGCTGCAATGGATCTCTGCTCGCACCATTTTCTATCCAACGCTGTGGTGGAATATGGCGTTAGGACGATGGCTGAAGGTTCGCAATTGGTGGGATGCCATCGACGACCACGTGATTGTCGGAGCTTTCCCGTTCGACGCTGACGTCAGCCGATTGGCGGATCTAGGCGTGGGCGGCGTGGTCAACACCTGCGAAGAATACTGCGGTCCGGTAGACGAGTACCAGAAGTACGACATTGAGCAATTTCGGATGCCGACGATCGATTTTACCCATCCCGATTTTGAGGACGTTGTCAAAGCGGTTGAGTTTATCCAGCACCATGCCGACCAAGGGAAGAAAGTCTATGTTCACTGCAAGGCCGGTCGAGCGCGTAGTGCAACGGTGGCGATCTGTTGGCTGATGAAGACGCAGCAAATCTCAAAGGAGGCGGCTCAAGCACTTTTGCTGGAGAAGCGCTCGCATATCAACAAACATTTGGTGGATCGCCCTGTTGTTCAGCGATACGAGAAACAGTTTGTGGGAGCGAGATTGTAATGCTTGGATCACGGCGTAGCATCGACTCGCGATTAAAGTACTCGTCACTTCAAATCAGCTGCATTGACGAACGACCGCAACAGCTTGGTGGTCTTGTCTTTCGCGCTGAGCAGGGTGGGATAGACATCTTGCGCATCTTGCCTGTCAGTGGCTTGGAAATGACAGGCTAGAAGCCTATCCCACCATTTCGTTTGAACGGTATTGGCCTTGAGGCGGAATCGCGCTAAGCAATTTCTGGCTAAGGGCGGTACAAGCATTCATTCGAGGCTAACGCAC
>CALKXO010000402.1 GCA_938003615.1 uncultured Pirellulaceae bacterium
TCAACGAGTTTGTCGCGGTGATGAATAAATTACTTGTGGCGCGTGATGTGATCTTGAAAGTGAACCGTCAGTACATTGATTCAGCCGCTCAATCGGACGAATATCGCACTGAACCGGCGTTTAAGCTACAGGGATCGTACCGCGACATGAACAAGATCTCTGAGCAAGTCGCTCCGATCATGAACGATGAAGAATTGGAAACGTTGATCGAAGCGCACTACCTGAACCAAGCACAAACGCTCACCTCTGGTGCTCAGGCGAATCTACTAAAGCTTAAGGATCTGACTGGAAAGCTTGCGGGTGAAGAACTTGAACGATGGTCAGACATCAAACGTACTTTCAAACGCAATCTGATGCTGGGTGCTGCCGGCGACGACGGGCAGCTTGGTCAAGTGATTGCTCAAATGAGCAGTTTCAGTGAAGGGCTGACCGACATTCGCGGCGCATTGGACAAAGGTGTCCAGCATCTAACAGCCGAAAGTGGCGCAGGTAACTTTGAAACGCAGACCATGGAGCAAATCGCGAAAGCAGTTGCCGAACTTGCCGATTTCAACAAGACACTGGCCGAAATGAAGTCGATCATGGCTTACGGTGGCATCGCCGGGATGAGTTCGGGACCAAGCGCTGACACGGGGCCTATTGAGCCTCAGAAGATTGAAGTCGTCAACAAAGTGCCGGGAATTTTCTTGAACGTCATGCGTGATCAGTTCCGAGTGCTCCAAACGTGGGTAGATCCGATTATCAAATTGTCGGAAGTGCTTCCCGAGGCGGATGATCTAATGAAAGCAATGAAAAAGACACACCGCAGCTACGACAAAATGCTCAACCAAATCAAAGAAGTGCCCAAGGATGATTGAACCCTCGATTTGTGAACTATCGATTTGTGAACTATCGATTTGTAAAGCGTCGGTTGGAATTCTGGCGAATCCCACTTCGATTTCCAAGGCAGACATTAGAATCCGGGAGGAGCCTCCCAAAACTATCTTGAAAGGGCGTGGTGTATTCCATGCCCTTTTTTATGCGATCTTATTCTTATGTCTTGGCAATTAGCTGCGCAGAGATTCCATTGATGTTTACCTTCTTGACACCGGAAGACCAGTTATGAATGATCGCAGAAAATTCCTGAAGACGGGCGCAGCGGCGTCCGAGCTGTTGTGTTGTAGTTCTTCGTTGGCCATGCCGCGGCCGAAGCGTGCGCGGCAACGCGCGACGGACAAGATTCGCTACTGTTTGAATATGAGCACCGTTGGTGGGCACGAACTAACGTTACCACAGCAGATCTCTCTGGCGTCTGAAGCCGGTTACGATGCGATCGAACCGTGGATAAGGGACCTAACGAAATATGTTGAATCAGGTGGAAGTCTTGAAGACCTGAAGAAGCAGATCGACGATGCCGGGCTGACCGTCGAAAGTGCGATAGGAAGCTTGTTTGATCGAGTGTTGGATGTTGATCGAACGCTATCGAGCGTTGGGCGGATCCATGCAAAAGTCCGACCTGCGTGTGGAAGGTCGGACTTGATGTTTCGCTTGGTTGCCTAAAATTTTTCGTCAAAAGAATAGCCGGTCAACCTGCCAAACGACGGGCAATCCGATTGGTCGAATGTTCTTCTTCGAGTGCTTCCTGTTGATACAGGTACTGCATGACGTAGGCGTCTTCGACCGTATCGTCGTAGTAATCACGTAGCACGGAAATTGCCTTGAAGCCGAGATTCCGGAAGAACACTTGGGCTGCGAGATTCGTTTCGCGAATCTCAAGCGTGATCTGGTTGCGGCGTTGCTGAGACAGCTTTCCAAGCAACTTATTGACCATCTGAGAGCCGATACCTCTGCGGCGGACGTCTGGCCCAACGGAGAAATTAAGTACGTGCAACTGATCGCGATGCAACTCGTAGATCATAAAGCCGACGACTTTTTCGTCGTATTCGGCAACCATGCCGATACAGTTACGCTGTCTTAAGCAGCGAATGAAATCTTCCTCGGTCCAAGGGAATTCGAAACTGCTTTGTTCAATGTCTAAGACTTCTGGCATGTCGCGCCGGATCATCCAGCGGATATGCACGTTCATGTCGAAATCTCTCTTTACATCCATTGCTGACATCCTTTGTCATTTACGGGTTTCGAATTCGAATCCCTGAGTGGCATCCATTCCATGACCTGAAACGCTGCAGTCCCCGTCAAATCATTTGACTAGGCTTCCACCCCGAAGGGGCTAACGACCAGGTGATCGGTTACAAGTTTTGAAGAACGGGAATCACGCCCGTCTCCACTTGTTGAAGAAGCAGATTATCAAAACAGGTTAACTTCTCCAATATTGAACTTACAAAAATCACTTAGCGCTTTGAGCCGTTGGACGTGATGAACTTTAAGCAAATTTTAGAAAAAGAACGAAATTCGCTTTTGTAAATCTATTGGGTGTATCGTCACTTTTGCCTGCTGCCTTTGCTCACATTTTGTGTTGTGGTCCATCATCGCTCCTTCTTCCCTATTGACGGGAGTTTCCAGCGTCTCTCACCGCTTCGGCGCCCGGTTGTTCGTTAAGATCGCTAAAGTTTAACACTGTTTTTTCCGATTTAAATGAGTGGACCATCCGAGTCACCTATGGCGAAATGGGCTTGGGGAAAAGACGCTAACTCGCTAAACCTTCTATCCCGCCTGATCTTCGTTCGAAACGATCCTTCATGTTGACAAATCTTTTAATCATCGCCGGAATCGGTTGTGCTCTTGGAGCTTGGATCTACTCCGTCGCTTTTCTGGCATTGATCGCTGAGAACCATCGCTTCTGGAAAGTGCACCAGAAGAAACCTGCGCCGCTTGCTCACACGTACGCGCGGGCCAATATTATCATCCCGTGCAAAGGCATGGAGCATCAGCTGCGTGAGAATTTAACCGCGTTTATGCAGCAGGATCACCCCAACTACGAAATCACATTTGTGGTGGAACGCACTGATGATTCGTCAGTCCAATTGATCCGCAACATCCAAAAAGAGAATCGTTGTGTGCGATCGCGTTTGATAGTCGCCGGCAGAACCGAACAGTGTGGCCAGAAAGTCCACAACCTGCGATGTGCGACCGCCGAGCTATCGAAGGAGGTCGATGTGCTTGTGTTCGCGGACTCCGATGCCAGCCCAAAGCGTACATGGCTCCGTTGGTTGGTTAACAGCGTCGGGCGAGAAGGCCTTGGCGCTCGCACGGGATACCGCTGGATGGTGCCAAAGAACAAGAAGCTCCCAACCTTGTTGGGATGCACCATTAACAACGCACTCGCGTCATTTCTCGGTAGAGGGAAGCACTATCTGGTTTGGGGTGGCTCGTGGGCGATTCACCGAAACATTTTTGATGCAGTCGGTATCCGAGAGGCGTGGTCGGGTGTGCTTAGCGACGATTTGGTCGCCACTCGAGCACTTCGTTCTGCAAATTTGGATGTTGAATTCGAACCGCAGTGCGTTTGCACTTCCTCAGTCGAATTCACATGGGGCTCACTAACCGAATTCCTACGGCGACAGCTGCTGATTGGTCGTCGTTACGCTCCGTTCTACTGGTTTGTCTCGTTGGTGGTCGCCACTGTAGCGACCGTTGGTTTTTGGGGCGGATTGATTGCCGGAATCGCTGGAATCGCTCAGGGAGCTACTTGGGGGTACTGGGCGTTGGGATCTTCTATCGGGTTGTATCTGATGGGAGTCGCTCGAGCCGCAATTCGACAAAATATCGGCAGGAGCAACTGTCCAAATTGGCGTAGCTTCCGTCGGGCCAAGAAATTCGATCTGTTTGCCGGTCCGCTGACGACATTGGTGACCAGTGTGATGTTGTTGATGTCAACGATTGGCAATACGATCTCGTGGCGGGGGATCAAGTACTTTGTCGGTCGAGGAGGCCGTGTGACGCTGGTCGGCCGATCCTTGGGGGATCGTCCTTGGCCAGTCAACACGCAAGAGTCGCCCGCCCCGCAAGAACCCGAAAGCGATGAAACAGCGACTGACGCAGGCGTCCTATCAAAGCCCTCGCAAGAGGTCGCCAGTGCTCGGGTGGAACAGAAAACTGTCCCAGCACCACACTTCGATCACAAACCGGCCGGCACGCCAGAGTCGCCCCCTAGTGCCGTCGCTGCGACGGGCACTTCAAACGCCACTTAATTCAAACACCACTTAATTCAAACGCCACCTGATTGCCTGCCCCCTACAAAGCTGAAACTATGAACGTTTGTCTCTGGGATACCCGCCGCAATAACGTGCAAAAGGATTTTGCTGGTGGCATGGGGGTGGGGATGCCGCAGAAGTCTTCCAACTTCCGCGAGAACTTCATCCGACGAATGTACTTGCGTGATTATCGTCCAACAGCGCTCAATTTCGCTTACCTTGTGGCGGTCCTCAAACAACTTGGCCATACCGTTAGTTACAGCTTGGACGAAATTGTTCCGGCGGATGTCTATATCTTTAATCCCGCGTTGCTGACGCTTGATGATGAGATGGCGACCATTGGCAAGATCGTGGACAGCGATCCGGACGCGCGGGTGTTGGTTGTTGGTCAAGTTGCGTTTGCGATGAGCGAAGCAATTTCGGCGGGGTTCGAGGGGGCCAATGTAGTGGTTCTCAAAGGCGAGCCTGAGCAATTGCTGTATCGCTGGGACGAGGTTCTGACGTCAAAGGAAAGCGTGATCGACGTCGGCGTGTTTGCCGATTTGGATCGGCTGCCGATGCCGGACTGGTCACTGTTTCGTTACGCAGATTTTCGAATCATGTACGATTTCTGGAGGTTCCCCTCGACGTTCATTCAGCAAAGTCGCGGTTGCACGTTCAAGTGCAACTACTGCCCTTACATTATGATCGAGAGCAAGACGCGCTTTCGCAGCCCCGGTCTGGTCGCCGCCGAGATGCAGCACGGCATCGATCGATACGGCTTTGAATCATTCAAGTTCCGCGATCCACTCTTTGGACTCAATCGCAAGAAAGCACTTGAATTAGCTGAGAAGATTGGCGGACTTTCCAAGCGCGTACAGTTTTCGATTGAGACGCGCGTTGACATTATGAAAATCGAGACACTCAAGGCGCTTAAAGAAGTTGGGCTGACCAGTATCACCATTGGCATCGAGACCCCCGATGAAGCGACGCTGAAAAAATACGATCGAGTGGCGATCAGAGATGACAAACAGAGCGATTTTATTGAGCAGTGTCGTCGATTAGGCATTCGAACGGTTGCTGGATTTATGGTCGGATTCCCCGACGATACACAGCAGAGTATTTTCGATGTGTTGAATTATGCTCGCAAAGTGAATCCAACGTTTGCGAATTTTAACATCGTAACGCCCTACCCAGGCACGCAGTTCTACGAGGAAGTCATAGATCAGATCGAAGACTTTGATCACAGTAAGTACTCGGTCTACCAGCCAGTACTGAAGTATAAGAATCTAAGCCCTGGGCAAGTCCAAGCACTGCACAGCAAGTGCTTCTCCAAGTTCTATTTCCGCTCTCGGTACTTCAAGGACAATGGTCGTCTACTCTGGCCTGAACTGAATCGGTTTTTCCGCAAATCCAAAGTTGCTTAGTTTGGTTAGCGGGTAGCTCAGTTGGTGTGTAACTCAAGTCGCGCTGAAGTGACTATGGTACACACGCCTTTCCCTTTCCGTGTGGAATCTGGCAAGCCTAAAACCAGAACGCCCACTCCATATAGACAAACGACGGATTGTCCGTCGCCGTGATTTTACTGCCCCGCCAAAACTTCGAGTATCCGATTCGCGCGTCGCTGCGGGATGAGATCTTGTACTTTGCCGCCAAGTCCATCGTGTCGCCGTAATCTTTGCTCGTCGTGTTTTGCGGAACGAGACCTCCACCAAGTGGAATAATTACGTCGGTTTCTTGGTTGGCAGTGATGTGAAAGTATCTCGCCATTAGAGAAAGACGACTGTTAGGCTTCATTGTCAGTTCAAGAGACGGAATTTCGATGTTGCGACGTTGGGCCAAATCGATGAAGCCAAGATAGTGGTGGCGACGGTTGAAAAGCGAGTCGTATCGGTTAAACGCTCCGCCGGGAGTATCACCTGTGGCGAAATCGAAGTAGCCCCACAGCGTTGGACTCCAAGGTAGTTTA
>CALKXO010000403.1 GCA_938003615.1 uncultured Pirellulaceae bacterium
GGCTCAAAACGCCGATCGTCCAGAGCTTCCAAAGACGATTTCTTCGGGCGACATTCTTCTTAGATCGTCCTTGGTAAACTCAGTGACCTCTAGTAACTCTGATGTTGCTTTGAGCAGTACGGCCAACCTTGCCGATGCGGCCGTGCCAAAATCGAAGGCTGCAGGGCAAGGCCGAACTTCAGCGCGTTCTCCGGGGGATAGGGAGGCGTCGATTGTGACCTGCCTCACCGATCGATGAAATCCTTTATTCAGGAAACCTCTTTAACCATGAAACCCTAAAAACTAAGCGATGGTCCACTTCTCCAGATCCAGAACTGGCACCGACGTAAAACTGTCGATCGTGGAGGCAAACACAATATCCGCGTCGTGACCAATCCTGACCAGATTGATTCCACCCCGCGCCGCGCGGAAGAAATCAGCCAGCGGCGTTCCATCTTCCACTTGCCGTTCAACGCTTTGCCAATGGTCCAGCGCGATGGTGGCCGCATCAGTCAGAAAGGGGCTCTCTAAATCCGCGGCAACTCGTTTTTGCACAATGCGCTGCATCAGCAAACCTGCAAAACAAACGTCCTCGCTGGTAATGATCCGGTCGGTCCCCGAACACATCACGCAAACTTTCTGCTCGGCATAGACACGCTCGGCCACCGCATCCACGTTGACCATCGCGCCGATAATCACCGCGCGGGCCGCACGGCATTGCTCCATCGCCACGGTGCCATTGGTCGTCGCTAAAATCAATCGCTTGCCGGACACGACTTCCGGCGTGTACTCAACCGGTGAGTTTCCCTGATGGAATCCGTCGACAATTTTACCCTGCCGCTCTCCGCCGATAATCGAACCTGCGCCCATCTGTTGGTGCAGCTCACGCGCCGCCTCGACCGAAGGCGCAGGGATAACTTCTGCCGCTCCGTTGGCCAGTGCGGAAACGATCGTGGTGGTGGCGCGTAAAACATCGACCACCACAACGACTGTATCCTCCAGTGGTTCGGCAGCGGCGGGCAGCAAAGCAACGTCAAAACGGGTGGTGGAAACAGGCACGGCAGGTGAGTTTTCTGCAAGATTGGGTGAGCGACAAACGGACTGTGTCAATTTTGACGCCGTTAATGTATCTTGTTTAGCCCGGTCATGAGAAGGGCAGATGGTTGCCACTGCCACTACGTTCCAGATGGCGGCCACCCAACCATTTTCCAGATAAGCAACCACCGATCCGACTGAGACGAGACAACCTTTCATGGCAGTTGATAAATCCAACCAGCGCGTGCGTAAAATGTTCGGCGATATTGCGCCAAACTACGATCGCATGAATCACCTGTTGTCGATGAATGTCGACAAGTATTGGCGTTGGCTGACGGTACGCAAAACCACACCCAACCAATCCGACCCGATCCTCGATGTCTGCAGCGGCACCGGTGACCTGGCATTCGCGTACGAAAAAACGACCGATTCAAAAGTCCCCGTGATGGCGTCGGACTTCTGTTTCGGAATGCTGGACGTTGGAGAAAAAAAGAAAAAGGACCGCGCCTCACGAGTCACATTCATCGAAGCAGACGCTCAGAATTTACCCTTCGAGACGGATCTGTTTCAAATCGTCAGCGTTGCCTTCGGCCTGAGAAACGTCGCCGACACAGATCAGGGGCTGCGCGAGATGACGCGCGTTTGCAAACCGGGTGGCAAAGTAGCCGTGCTGGAATTTTCAGTTCCTCGGCGGCAACCAATCAAAGGCTTGTACGGTTGGTACTTCAAAAACATACTGCCTAAAATCGGACGCGCTCTGGCCCCCAACGATTCCAACGCCTACGACTATTTGCCCGACAGCGTTGGTGAATTCCCGTGCTATGAAGCGCTCGCGAAAAAGATGAAACAGGCCGGATTAAGCCAAGTCGATTTTTATCCGCTAACTTTCGGAATCGCAACGCTTTATGTGGGAGTGAAATAACATGGCAACTCCTTCGGGCGGCAATCTTGGCGGCAATCTTCCGCTGGTCGTGGCGATCACCGGAGCAAGCGGGGTCGCCTACGGTCAGCGTCTGGTTGAAACGCTAATGCGCACCGATGTTCAGGTCCATCTTACGATCAGCCAATCAGGCAAACTAGTTCTCAAACACGAAATGGGAATCGATGTCGACCTTGAGAATTTCAAACTGAACCAATTGGTGCCCGGTGCCAGCGAAACCGAACAAGTACGCTACTACCACCATGGCGATTTCATGACGCCAATTGCCAGTGGTGCGTTCAAGACACGTGCCATGGTTGTCTGTCCATGCTCGGGCAGCACGATGAGCGGCATTGCTACCGCTGCCAGCCGAAATTTGATTCAGCGCGCCGCCGACGTGCATTTAAAAGAGCGCCGGCCGTTGATTTTGGTGCCGCGTGAAACGCCGCTGTCGCAGATTCAAATCGAAAACATGCTAAAGACGTGTCAGGCTGGCGCGACGATTCTTCCCGCGTCGCCCGGTTTCTACCATGAAGCCAAAACCATCGATGACATGGTCAATTTTGTGGTGGCACGAATTTTGGATCACCTCGATATCGAACACGATTTGATTAAACGTTGGGGTACGTAGATTCGGTTTTCAACCGAATTGATCAACACAAATTTTCTACGGTTAAAAACCGCAGCTACGTATTTTGAAAACTCTAAAAAACATTCTGGAGATGATTCGCTTCAGCCACACCATTTTTGCGATGCCGTTCGCAATTCTGGCCGCGGTGATGGCGTGGATGGCTCCCGTGACCGGTGACACACCCATCCATTTTCGTTGGTGGCACCTTGTTGGAATCGTGGTCTGCATGGTGGGAGCACGCAGTGCAGCCATGGCGTTTAATCGACTGGTGGATCGCTGGATCGATGCCGAAAATCCACGCACCGCCGGAAGACACCTGCCGGCAGGAAAACTGTCGGTCAAATCGGTCTGGCTGTTCACGCTCGGATCGGCCGTGTTGTTCTTTGCCGGCAACGCGCTGTTTCTTCCTAACTGGTTGCCGCTGGCGTTCTCCGTTCCCGTTCTGTTGATACTTTTGGGCTATAGCTACACCAAACGTTTCACCGCGCTGGCGCATTTCTGGTTGGGGATGGCGTTGGCTCTTGCTCCCGTCTGTGCATGGGTTGCGATCCGCGGGTTGGTGGTGCTGGACCAACCGGAAGACCTTGCTCCGTCAGTCGTTCTAGGACTGGCCGTTTTGTTCTGGGTGGCCGGTTTCGACATGATCTACGCCTGCCAAGACTACCAATACGATTTAGAGAAGAAGCTCAACAGCGTCCCAGTCATGCTGGGTATCGCGGGCGCGCTGCGTCTGGCGGCTGTCTGTCACGCCATCATGGTGGGGTTGCTGATTCTGTTGCCGCTGCTGGGGCAGTGGTGCGGGCCGCAGCTGGGATTTGGCTGGCTATATTTTGCCGCGATCGCAGCGGTAACAGGGCTGTTGGTTTATGAGCACTCGTTGGTCCGGCCGGACGATTTGACGCGGGTAAACGCCGCGTTTTTCAACGTTAATTCCATCATCAGCATGGGGTTATTGACCGTGGGGTTGATTGATTTGCTCGTCATTTAGCGGCTGAAACGGAACGTTGCTGCGGATGCAAATTACTTCCCGTTTGACCGCAAACTGATGAGATGAGGTGGACTTTTCTGCGGTTGATAAATAGATTACCCGTTCGTAGATTTCGCCTTTTAAACGCGACAAAACCACACCGCTAAAGAGCATTCGATGATTTATACCGTTGATCCAAAACTGGCAACCATTCAGGAAAAAGTTGAATCGGGCGAGCGTCTTACACTCGACGACGGCATGTTGCTCTACGATCCGGAAGTTCCGCTCAACGATATCGGGCAACTGGCAAATTTGGTGCGTGAACGTAAAAGCGGTGACGCGACCTACTACAACATCAACACCCATCTGAACACGACCAACGTCTGCGTCTACCGTTGTTCGTTCTGTGCGTTTCGCTCGGACTTGCGAAGTAAAAAAAGCTACGTCATGACGGACGAGCAGATTCTCGCGCGCGGTGCAGAAGCAGTCGCCAATGGCTGTACTGAGATGCATGTTGTGGGCGGACTGCATCATCAGAAGAAATTCGAGTGGTACAAAAACACTTTGCAGATTCTGCATGACGCCTATCCTCAGATCCACCTGAAAGGCTGGACGGCGGTTGAGCTGAATTGGTTTGAGTTCCTGACGAAAAAGCCTATGGCCGATATCCTGACCGAGCTCAAGGATGCGGGGCTGGGAAGCCTCCCCGGTGGAGGAGCCGAAATTTTCCATCCTGAAGTGCGCGATCAGATCTGCGAACACAAAGCGGATTCGAAAAACTGGTTCGACATTCATCGGACGGCGCATCAATTGGGCATTCGCACCAATTGCACAATGCTGTACGGGCATGTTGAAAAGCCTTTCCATCGCATCGACCATTTGCTCCGTTTGCGGGAACTTCAGGATGAAACGGGAGGTTTCCAGACCTTCATTCCACTGGCATTCCATCCGGAGAACACCGGACTCTCTCACATCAAAAAACCTACGTCGGTCGAAGACTTGCGAACCATCGCGGTCAGCCGATTGATGTTGGACAACGTTGATCACATCAAGGCCTACTGGATCATGTTGGGCATCGGCACCGCACAAGCCGCGCTGGCCTATGGTGCTGACGACTTGGACGGCACCGTCCGGCACGAATTGATTTACCACGATGCGGGTGCGACAACACCAGAGTTTTTGTCGGTCGAAAAACTAGAAGCATTGATCCGCGAAGCGGGCCGCGAGCCAATCGAACGCAGCACTACCTACAAGCGTATCGAACGCGATCCCGTTGACCGATTGAAGTGGTCATTGGGTGAAGAGATCGTCGTCAACGCGTAGGTGCGGAAAGTTGGCATCTCAACAACTTTCTTCTGCGAATGCTCCCATGGTTGTTTGGACAGCACGCGCGGTCTCAGCCGGTAAACGGTTTCTCAACTGCGTGGCTTCAGCCACTGCGACCCGAAATCCCCTCGGTCGATGTGACCGGCGCAGTTTGAGTCCTCCGGGCTGCCTGAGGGGAATTTTCGAAGTAATCAGCGTAAGGGTCTACGACTAAGTAGATCTGGTCGAAGTCATAGATACGCGGTTTTGTTTGGTTTTAGCCAGAGTGGCTTTCGGCTAAGATAGCTACTTGGAGAAAACATGACTGAACGACATTTTGACAATCCGCCAATCATAAGACGATGCTACGGCGTCTACATCGCTCCGAATGACATCGAGTTCGCGCGCGGAATTGAGAAATGGAACAAGTTGGCTCCAGAGAGGTTTCCCGAGAGCAAGCAAAATACTCGTTGGAATATCACGTTCGTTCCTCGTGTTCATCAAAACCCGCCGAGAATGGAACAGGTTCCCAAGGCGATCATTTCGCACGACTACTACGAGAGCTCACCAGAGGACTGTGCATTTTCGATGTCAGTTAAACGTAACAGTTTATTCTTTCATTGGCGTCGTATCCCGGGACAATCATCGAGAGGTGATTTCGATGATCTTAGAGACAAGATTGATGAAAACATCAAGTTGGTTGCCGGGGCTTTGTCAGTGGAAAACGTGCTTGGAATAGAGACCCATTACCACAATCGAATCACTTACGCCCAGTATCCGAAGTTTTATACATCGAAGAAATCGCTGAAACTGGGTGAGATCATCCGGCATTTCGCAAGCTACAATTTCAAGCACAAGGGGTATGGGCCACCAAACTGTTCAGTGCAGATTCACTTCGCTGAGAATATCAGTGGCAATTTTTCCATCAGCAAGGCAAACATACCGGATGACCAAGGATTAGGGATCAATGTGGATTTTCAGGTTCAATACAGGGTCAAAGATCAGTGTCCTATGTCGGATGTGATTGCTAAGATGGAAGAGTCGAGAGAATACATCCACAAGATGTTTCGTGACATGTTTACTGACGCAGCCCGCAAGAGCTTCAAATGACAATTGCTGAAATTGGAAAACTTGAGCAGTCCGAACGATTTAGGCCATACGAAGAGTTGGCGACTGAGTCTTCAAAGATATCAGTCGACGACATTGCAGGTGCGGCAACGGACAATGAAAAAGAAAGCGAATGCGGGCATCAAGGTGTCGATTCTCTTTTCATCGAATTTATTCCTATTGGTAAAGACAAATATCTCCCGCTTCGCAAGCCATTGCGAACCTCTTATGTAGATCCATTGACGCTCCGATTGGAAGATTGGGAGATTGAATTCAAAGTTGACGAGGATTTTCGCCAATTAGTAATCAGGAAGTACTTGGACCTTTTGGCAAAAGCTTCAAATGGTTTGCTAACTGAAGCAGAAGAAATTCAGTGGCTCAATATTATTGAGTACGTTGACTACAAAGAGTATCGCGCGCAATACGAGCAGCCGAGGTTTGTTTGGGCTGAAGTTGTCAACGATGATTTAGCGCCCGCCATTAAGACTTTTGATGGAACGCTCCTGCACCTACTCACTGATTTTGAGTCGCTTGGATTCGGTTGGCTTCGAAAAGGGGATTTTATTTCTTGTCGCGTCATTTTTTCACAAGACAACTGCATCGAAAAAATCACTGATATCGAGACGCTTCCCAAATTGCTTGTTGAAGTTGCCTCCGACTTGCCCAACTGGCTGAAGTTTAATGAACAACAAGAATCTCAAGATTGACTTTTGGGACGTTGGTCAAGGTGATGCTTCGGTAGTCCATCTTCCTGATTCTTCGCTAATCGTCATCGACACTGGTCCGCTCGGCAGCCCACTGTATGAATGGTTTGCGCGGGAACCTCGTTATGTAAGAAACTTTTTAATTACGCACAATGATTCTGACCACATAGGCTGCCTTGCGAGTATCCTCGAATTGTCAAAAAAAGGGATGCTCTCTTATGAAAAAATTGGCATCGTCTCTGACCGCGGCTTCGATCACCCGACTGTGAAAAAGCTCTGGTCCCAACTTCGACAATACGAGCCTAAAATGACTCCTTTGGGACAAGGACAGACGATTTGGGAAGATGAGAGTCTTGGCCTAAGTCTACAGGTCGTTCATCCGTCGCCCTTCAAAACGATTCGATTCAAAGCCGCAAACCAAAAGTCGGCCATTCTTGTTCTGTATCATGATGGCGTACCAAAGGTAGTATTTCCCGGAGACGCCAAATTCCGTTCGATTAAGAAGAAGTTTGCCGATAGTCGTATCGACTATCTGGTAGGTCCACATCACGGACGTCCTGAAGATCGGAGTCCTCAGAAATACTTTGATAAATTCAAGGCCAACGTGGATAGTACGTCTGTAGACAATCTATTGATTTCTGTGGGAACCGACAATTCTCACGGCCATCCCGATAGAGATTATCTACAGATAATGGCAAAGAAGCCATGCCGAGTATCGTGCACTCAGTTGACGCCGCAATGCGATGAAGCCATAGCGAGTTCAGGTGTTCCGGTATTCGATGGCACCCAAGCGTTGGGGCTAGAGCCAATCCAGAGCGGGACGCCTTGCCGTGGATGTTTTCAGCTTGTTTGGGATTCGACAAAAAACCAACTTGTGCCACACATTAGTCACTTGAAAAAGCATGACGAGGGTATCCAGATGTTGAAATCTCCAATGTGTGTAGCTAAGGATGTGAAAGGATAAAGTTCATCTCTAGACAAGTTAACATCTAGCAGTACTTTGCGACCGATACTTCACAGCTTTCGGAGCGAGGCAGGTTCAATTGATTGTCTAAAGGTGCACACGTCCGACACACCGAAGTCCC
>CALKXO010000404.1 GCA_938003615.1 uncultured Pirellulaceae bacterium
AGCCAAACTTGCGAGCATAAAAATCGGTGGAAACCACATCCACATTCGATAGGTGCCCACGTAATCGTCGCAACGATGCCTGCGTAAAGCATAGACCTGTAGGCTGGCTAGAGCGACTGACAACATCAGAAAACAGGTAAACCAACTAGCCAGCGTTCCTGCGCCGCCCAATTGCAGTGCGGCGACACCTTCTGGTCCTAGCACCGAACGCCAAGATTCAGCATGCCAAGCAAGTACATTAATGCCCGCGATCAAGGAAATCAGCAGTAGACCAAACGTAACGATCAACCAAATGCGTTTTGGAAACAGATCCGTCGTGCGCAGCTGGTTGCGGCGGTCGGCCCCCGAAGCATACGTGCGACGCGCGCTGACACCGTCAACACCACCTTCTTGTTCACCCCTTTGTGCTGGGCTCCCTAGCTCTATCGTCTGAACGTATTCGTCATTCATCAAGCGGCGACGGCGATCATTGCGACGTACAACCATAAGATTTGCGGCCTCGAATGAATGAAGGGGTTGGGATTTCAGACAAACATCACTCCCGTACTTCTCAAGGATCGGCAAAACGATCTTCCGAAGTTAGCGCCGCACCTAATAATTTGGCCTCAGAATTCGCCATTGCTCGGATTTAATCCCTCTTGAACGCCCCTCCTTTGGAGGGAGATTATCGCAACCGCTCTCATTTTGACAGTAATGCCGGTTTTTTCAACGTAGACACCATCAGCACGGAAGCTCCTCTCAATGGACGAAGAAAGTGTTGAGGCCGTTTGCTATCACCGAGGTGCAGCCATTTCTCGCAAAATTCGGTGTCCGAGCCACCTTGGAGACTGAGTCGAAGCCGCATTGAGGCGTGCTCGAAAGCAACACCAATTCCGGAAAACGATTATCGCAAATACTTTCAGTCGCGATGGGCGTGGATTCCTTTTCAGGTACCGCTCCTCGAAAAGTAGCAATTTGGAACCTTAAGTCGCGGAAACGCAAGTTTCAAACTAAGTCATCGCACTTCAAAGCAGTTGATCTAATCATGTCGAACCAAAGTTTTGACTCAAACTCTTCCACCACCTCGGGCTCTGGGGAAGTTATCCTTCCGATCGCCCAGCAGTTGGCTCGACAAGCGTATCTTTCCACCATTCAAAATCAAAAAGCCGCGTTGCTGGAAGCATCAGGCATAGAAGAAACGCTAGATGCTGCTTCATCTATTCTCGGCGCTCCTACTGTTCCTGAGGCGACTAAATCAACCGCGCCGCGCGGCAATAAGATGGATGCGTTCTTCGAGAAGATAGCGGCCGAAGAACTGACGGCAGAACCTCCTCAAACAGACATACCAAAATCAGATATCCCGGATGGAGCCATAGTTCCTGAACAGGCACAATCTGCTGCAGATGAAGAAATCGCCAGCCACGAGGATATTTCCGGAGCCCCCTGTTTGTCACCATTGACTTCTCCGGTAACCAGTTCCCGGCCAACAGGAGCGGCGGGGCTCACGGCGGGATTGGCCGCAGCCGGCGTTGAAAGCTGGCGACAACATCTAGCCGATGGGCCAGCCCTTACGAATGAAGGTGCCGTGACTCCTGAAGTTTCGTCAATTCCAGAGCCTTTACCGATTACGCCTGCGTCGCTGCCGCCAATCCCAGAAATCAAACCGGCGTTTCCACCACACAATTTTGATCTTGAGGCCGCGCGTTTGGAAGAGGTATCAGGGCCGGTCTTCAGTCAAGAGTTTGACGAAAAGACTCTCTCTCCGGAAGAGCGTCTTACCAACCGTCTTCGAAGAGAAAGTCTATTGCCGGCCGAAGCACCCGCACCGGTCACTCCTCTACCTGTTCAACAGCAGGAGCCTCAACCAGTAGAAAACCGTCTCGATCTTGCCCCAGAAGTCCCGGCGATGGTTGCCCCCCCTGCTCCAAAGGCAGAGCACGATTCTTCCCACGAAGCTCCTGCTGCCGACCTTTTCGTCGCCATCCCTCAGTTGCCTCCTCCGCCAGTGACTGCCCAACAGCCAGCCATCGATGCCGATCGCAATGGCGGTGAGGCGCCGCAACCGATCCAGCCGAAGCCCGGTCCTATCGCGTCCACAGAACCGACGATCGACCCAAGGATCCTTGAAGCGGAACGACTGGAACGGGAGTTTAGGGAAGCTCAGGAACAGGAAAGTTCTGAGGCCGAACGGGTAGAGCGCCAGCGGTTCGAACTCGAGCGTATCGCCGCAGTTAAAATGCAGGTCGCCCAACAGGATCTCCGCCAAAAAGAATTGCAGCAAATTGACGAGCAGGCAGAGGCGGAGCGGTCTGCGTCGAAAGATCGAACTGCGGCGATTGAACAGGCCGAGCGAGTCAAGCAGACTCTAGCGCAAGGCAGTCAGGTCGTCTTTGAAAACGAGCCAGCTCAAAATTCGTTTGTTCCGCCAGCATTCGCTCCCGCGCCAGTCGCAGGCGCTCAGCCGAATGACGCGCACACTCCACCTCAAGTGGTTGTACCTAGAAACGTCGAACTCCCCAACCAGCCAGCGCTTGACCTGCAGGAGACTCTCAAACCAGTCCCTCCTCAGTCCGCCTCCGCTCAACAACCAGCGATTGCACACGTGGTCCAACCCACGCCTGATAGTACTGGCGTGGGACGCCCCACAGTCGAGCGGCGGTTTCAGTTCGAATTGTTCTATTCGTGTATGCTAGAGCATCTGTCAGACGGCGTGATTTTTGTCGATCACCAGATGCGCGTAAAAATGTGGAGCCGCGGTGCTGAAAAAGTGACTGGAATCGTTCCAAGTGTTGTACTTGAACGTCCCCTGTTTCCACAAACCATTAACCTATGCGACACCGAAGACCAAAACATTGAAACGGACGCGTGTCCGATTGCTAAATGTATCAGGAACATCGAGATTGTCTCCGCTGAGTACAAGATCGCCAATAACAAATTTCCCGGGGAGGTGAAGGTCGAACTGACCGCAATTCCAGTGATCGACAGTAACCGGTACGTCAATGGCGCCGTAGTCATGTTCCATGACCGGACGGCTCAGGTCAATCTGCAACGGCAGCTTAAAGATCTCTACGAATTCTCGGTTCTCGATCCACTCACTCAAGTCGCTAACCGGGCTGAGTTCGAGCGTGTGCAACAGGAATATGTACTTGCCTTCCAACAGTCGGACGATTTCAATTGCAGCATCATCATTTGCGACATTGACTTCTTCAAATCAATCAATGACAAATTCGGACACGCGGTTGGCGACGAGGCGCTGGTGGCGTTTGCCAAAATGCTGAAAAAATATGTTCGCGCACAGGATCTGGTGGCGCGATACGGCGGTGAAGAGTTTGTAATTCTCTGTGCCGATTGTGATGCCCACTCTGCGGTTCAGCGAGCCGAACAAATCCGCATGGCGCTTTTCGAGACCCGCCAACCTATGCTTGGGGGCAAAGCAATGTCGGCCAGTTTTGGTGTCTCGGAGTTGCGCGAGGGCGACACTGCGATGGACTTTTTCATCCGCGCCGACACGGCACTACTCAAGGCCAAAGAAATAGGTCGCAACCGGGTCGTCGCCGGCGATGGCAGCGGAGCACTGGGCCCCGAAGATCAAGGATTTGAGCTCTCCGTCTCCGGCATAAAGTGGAAAGCCAAACAACGAGAAAACACGGCGCTAATTTGTGAAGAGTTCAAGACAGGAACACCCATCCAAGTGCTTGTGGAAAAACTTCGCGGCTTCATCATCGAGCACGACGCTACGCTTCGGCGCATCGAACCCGACTTTCTTTCCATGGAGATCGAAGCTGAAGCCCCCCAGGACTATTCGAGAAAGGGCGTGTTCACGCTGCATGTCGAATTCAAGGAAACCGAAGTAGACATCGCTGAAACCAATCGGACAAAAAAACTCAACTACATCCGTATCACGATCTATGCCGGACGCATGAAAAAGTGGTTCTCAACCAACCATACGGATCTCGCACCGCTACTGCTGGGCGAGCTGCGGCGATTTTTGATGATCGGCGACGAAGCTTCACGCGTCTCGATCGATATGGCGACCGAGAATGTCCGCTAGTGGCTGCTTCGACCGCCGGTGCCTTGGCCTCGCTTAGGCGGCTCGCCATATTGACCTAGTGGATTGCAAAACGGCCAACTTTTGATATCCTTTCGCGTTGAAGAACCAGACTCCACCGAGAGTTTGCCAATCATTCAACTATCTACAAGGAACCTCGAAAATGGCTTACAGCCTGCCTGAACTCGGCTACGCATACGATGCGTTGGAGCCACATATTGACGCTCGCACAATGGAGATTCATCACTCCAAGCACCACAACGGCTACGTTACGAAAACCAATGCCGCACTAGAAGGATCTGACCTGCTAAGTAAATCGGTAGAAGAGTTAATTTCAGACCTCTCTTCGGTTCCCGAAGATAAACGCACGGCAGTTCGCAACAACGGCGGCGGACATGCCAACCACTCACTCTTTTGGTCTATCCTCAGCGGCAGCGGCGGTGGTGAACCCACCGGTGATTTGGCAGCTGCGATTGATGCTCAATTCGGTAGCTTCAGCGCGTTCAAGCAGCAGTTCTCTGCCGCCGCCGGTACGCGCTTCGGTAGCGGATGGGCGTGGCTGAGTGTCGATGGTGGGAAACTCGTTGTCGAAAGCACTCCCAACCAAGACAACCCACTGATGGAAGGTCGCACACCTGTGCTTGGCCTCGACGTTTGGGAGCACGCCTATTACCTGAACTACCAGAACCGACGGCCTGACTACGTCGCTGCATTCTTCAACGTCGTTGACTGGGAAGCGGTCGGTAAACGATACGCCGCAGTAAAATAGGTTCTCACCTACCAGCTTTTATTAGAGTTAAAGGATCGCTCCGGCGATCCTTTTTTCGTGCCATGTTGGAGATAGCTCCGAGATAGCCCCCTCGTATAAAACGAGGGGCTGTCGTCTCCTTCCTATCTAGCAAAACTCTGCAAGCTAGCACGCTCAACAATCGATTCATCCTCGATTTTCCAAGCCATTGGAATTCTTGTCAGATTCGGAACAAGTTTCCACAGCAGTTTTTCCGATGAAAGTGCTACAGCGTATTCCGGGGGCGACGTATGTTCGCAAGAAACGCCCGATTTTTGAATGTCACCTAGGCGTGAATCAAATGCGATCTCAGAACAATAGAAAACTGGCTTCGGTAACCTTGGCCGTCATCTGCGGACTTGGTTTCGCTGGCTGTCAGCGTGCCCATTTTCCTAACAATCCGTTTGCAGGAAAGATCCCCTCGCTGCCGGTGCCAAAGATGTTTGCCGGAAAATTGAAAGCGCCGCAAGTACAGCCGTTGGGCGGTAGGCTGCCTGTTCCAAAATTGCCCA
Source organism: uncultured Pirellulaceae bacterium (assembly GCA_938003615.1). Classification (GTDB taxonomy): domain Bacteria; phylum Planctomycetota; class Planctomycetia; order Pirellulales; family Pirellulaceae; genus Mariniblastus. Next base: position 5,327 of record CALKXO010000404.1, read on the forward strand.
GCATGTCGAATTTTCCGCGTCCGAATTTTCCGCGTCCGAATTTTGGCAATTTAGTACGCACCGTACGCACTGTTCGAACGCCCGCAGCCGATGCCATGGCCTCGCGCTCAAACCAGCCACCAGAGGCGCCTGAACGAACTTTTGATACTTCATCCGCCGATAAACAAATCGCAGCAGGACGCATGCCGGCAGATGTCAAATCGAAGTTGGATCTTGCTCGCAAAGCGGCCGAAGCCAGCCGTGATGCAGTTAATACGGCTCAGACAGATTTCAATAGCGCTGTTGCCGGCACGAAAGCACCTTCTGAAGAAGCGCCCTCTAAAAAAGCGCCCTCCAGTGACAGCCTATTTTCCAAAATTAAGACTAAACCCACGGCACCTTCAGCCAAGCAAACCGCCAGCAGTTCAAGCACCGGAAATCTCTGGGGCGACTATCAGCCTGACACGCGTCCCGGCAGTTCCAATCGCGCTAGTGGTGGGCTTGAGGATTTGGCAAAAGTGAATCCGCGGCTTTACGACCGCTACGGAAAACTGACATCTGGCAACGGCAGCCCCAGCGGTCAGTTCGTTGCAACCAACACCAAAAAAGACTTCGATTTCCAGCCAGCCAGTGCTCCCGAGGCGAAAACCAATCAGCTTACGGACAAAACCAGTTCAGACAATCCTGACGCCACGATCGCAGGCCTTCGAAGCCAACTGTTGGAGTTACGATCGCGCGGTTCAGGAAGCTCGGATCAGTTCAAGCTTCCTCCTCGATCGGCATTTGCGATCGCCGGTGTTGCTCCAGTCAAACCAGCCGTCAAGAAACCTGCGCAACCCCTTCACCGCGGTTTTGGAAACGCGGACTCTTTTGGCGAACGCACACAGACGGTCTCCATTGCTGACCCAACCGCGCCAGCGAACGTGCTGCGAGCCGCCGCGCCAAAAACGCCGGGATTGGTTGCGACCAAAGAAATCAAAAGCAGCTTCAGCAAATCCGATTCCACAACGGCTGCCTCAGAATTGCCGGTCGGAAACGTATTGTCTAACCAGCTAAAGTCGTCAACGTTGGCCAGTCAAAACGAGAGCATGGTCAGCAACGATTTCGTTGGCTCGCCAAGCGGTACGAAAGGTGAGGCACCGCCCACGCTTCGCGCTTCTGCGTCTGAGCAGGTTCTAAATTTGGAGCTTCCACGCCAACTGTCGCAGGCGTCGCTGGATGCTCTAGAGCAAGCGAAACAAGACAGACTGAATCTACCTTTGCCAGAAATAAACCAGACTTCAGGGCCTCTTGTTGGCGGTACAGCAAACCCCAAAGTCGCGCCGACTCAGTTTCAACCGCCGGCTACGCCGACACAACAAGCGTTTTCTTCGGCACCAACAGCCTTCCCGGGTCACTTTCAGACACAGGCCCCCGCACAACAGCAACGGGTGACCTCCAATCAGTTCTTCAATCGTGCCGCAACGCAGCGACCAGCTACGGAAACGATTGCGAAACCAGCGGCGCATGTTGCCGAAGCGAAGCCCTTGTCGGCATCCCTTCCTGCGGGGCTAACCACCGGCACCGGCACCTACTCTCCAGGCAGCGTACGCGGCTTGGAAAAGAAACTATGGTAGCCCACGCCTGCGGCACAATTACGAGCCAGATTTTGGATCTTCCTGCTTCGAACTCAGTGCAGCTTTGCGAGACTTCAAGAATGCTAAAAAGTCGGTCGTCTCTTTCTCATCGAGTAGCTCTACTGCTTTTGCCTGCGCGGCGATGGCTTCGTCCAGTCGGCGCGTCACGAACAACAGATGAGCCAAGATGTCGATGGTGGCACCCTTGGTCATTTTCTGTTGGTCGGTTTCTGTCGGCATCACTTTCACCTCTGCTTCAATGGCAGCCTGGGCGTCCGACAAAATATCTTCGGAAACTTCGACTCGACTGTTCTTTAGCTCGACAACTTTCCATACCAAGGCGGCTACTGCACCTTCTTCTTTGGAAAACACTTCCAAGGTTTCTTTGAAATAATCACTACCTTCCTTGCCTGGCAGCCGCATCGCCAGCAAGGTGCGTTTAAATCGCAGTGCTAACTGATCCTCTTCTTCGTAGAGGGGGATCAATTCACCGGTCAAATCAAATGCCCCAGCATAGTCTTTGACTTGCAGTGCCTCACCGATTCGGACATCGAGTGACGCAATGGCTTTCTGGTCCGCGTAGTACTTTTCTCGATCCCACGAGCCATCGACCACCTTCCCCAAGACGGGCTCAATGGCGGCCGGATGGTCGGTCCATTCAATCTCTCCCGTTTTCCCAACGATGAATGCGCGTGGAATTCCGGTCGAACCGGTGCCAAGAAATCCAGTGTGAGTCGAACCGTCTGGGTCAGCGCCAACCGAATACTCATTCATGAAGGTCTTAAATGGTACTCCTGGTTGGCCAGGGAAATCGCGTTCTTTGAGCATCAACACTTCGTCAGGTGTTTCTTCAGTGATGCTGAGGAATCGCACTTTGTCTCCGTAGGTTTTCTGCAGGTCCGCCATCTCTGGCATCATCTGAATGCAGGGGCCGCACCAAGTCGCCCAAAACTCAACGACATACACTTGCCCTTCTTCGAATTCGGTGACCTCGGAGAATTTGCCGTTCCCGTCGGTGATCCAGTCCGAAACTTCCAGTTGGGGCGCTTTGTCCCCAGGCTCAAGTGCGCTCCGCATTGCGAATTGCCCCAAAGTCGTCTGAGACGTCACGAAAGACGAAGAAAATAGTGTTGCCATTGCCAACAGGGGCAAAAGTACCAGTCTGTACATATTTCTTGTTTCAATCACATTCGAACCCGATTTCAAACCTTCACGTCAAATAAAACAACTTCACAACGCAGCAAAGCCTTTTCAGTATGATTGAGAGGCAAAAAATGTCGGTCAACTTACTCAATTTCATGGACAAATTTTCACACTTCCAATTACTAATCAGTTGATTCCGACATCTCGTTATTAATGTAAAAACTAAACCAATCCTGTTGCAAGGCGGGCTGTCAGCCATTTTGAAAGCGGCACTAACAAGTTACCGGAATGACGTGTTTCCCGTCGTCACCGAGCGGCATTTCAGCGCACATCGCAACAGAATCCATTGAGAGCACCGAATAAAGATGTGGAAACAAAGCCCCTCCGCGCGACGGCTCCCACTTCAATTCATCGCCCAAGCTATCCGCATTAACGCTGACCAATAACAAATCTGACTGGCCCGCAAAATGTTTCTCAACCGTCTCACGTAATTGGTCGGCAGTTGAAAAATGGATGTAGCCATCGGTTAAATCAATCGCAGCGCCAAGGAACTCGCCCCGCTCTGTAGCGACGGACCATTCTTGGGCTGATACGACTTTGTAAATCAAACTCTTGCCATCTTTCTGATTTAGATCAGACATGCTTTTGCCTTAAGCGGAGTAGCGTCACTCGATAATAAGATCATAAATTTGAGCTATTGCTTTGTTCCAACTTGAACTCAAGATCGCTTTAGGTGGCGTAAGCTTCCAGCTTGCGAATTCTGCGAGGTGTTAGCAACGCAAGCAGGATGCTTGCCCCACTTTGGGCACTATCCCTCTGACTTTGCAGTACCTTCAAGCGAAACAAGGTTTTCTTTTTCGGCCGCGTACTTGCGAACGTCCTCAGAAATTTTCATGCTGCAGAACGTCGGACCACACATGGAGCAAAAATGTGCAGTCTTGGCACCTTCTGCCGGCAACGTTTCGTCGTGGTATTCAATCGCTCGCGCCGGATCGAGTCCCAGAGCGAACTGATCGCGCCAACGAAATTCGAAACGCGCTTTGGAAAGCGCGTTGTCGCGAATCTGAGCTGCCGGATGGCCTTTGGCAAGATCAGCCGCGTGGGCAGCGATCTTGTAGGTGATCACTCCTTCGCGCACGTCGTCGCGATTGGGAAGCCCTAAGTGTTCTTTTGGCGTCACGTAGCAGAGCATCGCACATCCGTACCAACCGATCTGGGCCGCGCCAATTCCTGAAGTGAAATGATCATATCCCGGAGCAATGTCAGTCGTTAGCGGTCCCAGCGTGTAGAAAGGAGCCTCGTGGCACCACTCGATTTGCTTTTGCATGTTCTCTTGAATCAAGTGCATTGGAACGTGTCCCGGCCCCTCATTCATCACCTGGCAACCTTTGGCCCAAGCGCGTTTGGTCAGTTCACCTTGCACCTCCAGTTCGGCCAATTGAGCGTAGTCATTCGCGTCTGCAATCGATCCGGGACGCAGGCCATCTCCAATTGAGAAACTAACATCGTAGGCCGCACAAATATCGCAGATCTCATCCCAGTGCTCATAGAGAAAGTTCTCTTTCTCGTGGTGGATACACCATTTCGCGAGAATCGAACCGCCACGCGAAACGATGCCCGTCATGCGTTTTGCGGTGTGGGGAACGAAGGCCCGCAGAACACCAGCGTGAATCGTGAAATAATCCACGCCCTGTTCTGCCTGTTCAATCAACGTGTCGCGGAACAATTCCCAAGTCAATGCTTCGATGCTTCCACCGGTCTTCTCCAGCGCCTGATAAATCGGAACCGTTCCAATCGGCACAGGACTGTTGCGGATGATCCACTCCCGAGTGGCATGGATGTTCTTCCCAGTGGAAAGATCCATCACGGTGTCGGCGCCCCACTTGGTTGACCATCGCATTTTCTCTACTTCTTCATCGATGGTTGACGTGACCGCTGAGTTTCCGATGTTGGCGTTGATCTTCACAAGGAAGTTCCGCCCGATGATCATCGGTTCGCATTCTGGGTGGTTAATGTTTACGGGGATAATCGCGCGGCCTCTGGCAACTTCCGAGCGCACGTACTCTGGCGTAATAAACGCCGGCGTCATCGCTCCCCAAGTCTGCCCGGGATGTTGGTGCTCCATGCGATTACGAGGCACCTGTTTGTCCGGGTCGATCTCCGAAGGTCGCGGCATCTCGTAACCTTCAGGTGTGGTGCACAGTTGCTTGATACGCTCAGAAGCCTCGGGGGGTAGGTCGTTTAGATTGGGATACTTGTCGGCGATTGTCTCAAACGCCTCTTTGCGTCCAAGGTTCTCTCGGATCGCAATGTATTCCATTTCGGGAGTGATGATTCCCTGATCGGCATACCATTTTTGCGTGACCGGATGCCAACCGCTTGCGTCGCCGTCACTTCCCCTAGCACGCAGGGGACTTCGTTTGAGTCCGGGGTATTCCTTGAGCCTGTTCTTGCCATCTTTGAGTGAGTTGTATTTTTCAGAGTGCGCTTCTGACAGATATCCGTTGTCTTCCGGTTTCACGTCGCGACCTGAGTACTCCTCTACATCGTCGCGATCGAGAATCCATTGACGCCGAATAGCGGGCAGTCCTTTCTCAACATCACCTTCGAATTTCGGATCGCCCCATGGACCAGAACAGTCATAGACTCTCACAGGATCATTCTTCTCAATCACTCCATTGGAGTGCTCGGTGTCAGAAAGACGAATCTCGCGAAACGGCACTTTGACATCAGAGTGAATCTCACCCTGAACATAGATGCGCGTCGAGTTTGGGAATTGAGTGGGATCATTTTCGATCGCTCGAATCTCATCCGCATTGTCAATCTCTTCGGTAAATTGACCTGTGTAGTCCGCGCGTTGTTTGCCCAGTTCTTTGATTTCTGGTGTTGGCTGTTTGGGTGCGTTCATCATTTTCCCTTAAGTTGGCAACGGGGAAAAACGGACGCTGAAAGAAGGAGCCACTTTCAAGAAAGAAGAGTCAGACTCCTCGCTCCCTTCGTCGGTATTATCCGTATCAGGTTCAAAGGGTTGTTCTGACAGATCAGCCAGAACTCTCAGTCCAGTTTGGACACCCCTGCGAGTAAACGATTATGCTCAATGTTTGCTTTTGGTCAAGGTTCCCTTTGTGTCACAGGCAGTCTGACAAAGCTTTTTCCGATAGCAAAACAGGGGTAAGTTGCTCTCCGGTTACCGTTTTGGATTAAGAACTTTATCAAATCCCTTCAATAATCAGGTCGGCAAAATCAATCCCCGAAAACTGATTGGCGTCGTATAGTCCGCCGGTACTGAAGACATTGAACTCAATCACTTTGTTGCCAATCAAGTCGACGCCAGCCAGTTCGACTCCCGCATCGTAAAGAATTGATGCGGCCGCGAGCGCGGCCGCGCGTTGTTCTGGTGTAAGTTTTAACAGCCGCGCGGTACCGCCTGCGTGTAGGTTAGCGCGAAAGTCACCTTTCGCTGGAACACGGTGGATGCCGGCGATGTGGTCATCCTGTTCGAGGATTTGACCGTTAAGAACAACCACTCTTTTGTCTCCGGGCTCTTCAGAGTCAATGAAGTGCTGAACGACAATGCTTTGATTCTCAAACCGGTCTAGTGACTCAGCAATGTTTTCACAGTTCGCATCAACACGAATCACATCGTTGCCTCGAGAACCTAGCAAGGGTTTGACCACACAATCACGACCGGATTCTCGAATGAATTTTTCTACGCGTTCCATATCGTTGGTGACCAGCATCTCAGGACGATATTCGGCTGGCAAAACGGCCACTGCCGCTTTGCTTGCGAAGAAACTAAGACGATTTGGATCATTAACGACACGAATGCCACTGGCTTTGGCGACTTGGCACGTTTCAAGAAACGTTGTGTGCAGAGCTGATCTTTCCAAGTCTCTGCCCGGATTGGTGCGAATGAGAATCAAATCCTTGTCGCAGACTCTGACGGATTGCGATTCCTCTGATGCCCCAGCGGATTGGGCGAACTGTGCGACAGCACGTGACGAGGCATCTTGGTGGCTCAGATCCAGCCCAAACGCGTCGACGAAAAGGGCAGGGCGATCTGGCTGATTTGCTTTGCCGTGAATTGACACCCCATCCACGTTAGCGAGGAACACTTCGTGACCTTTCCGATAAAAGGCGGCGATCAATAATGCGGTCGTTTGGCGATAACCAATTTCGCAAACCTGATTAACAAAAACAAATACGCGCATTGGCTAAGAATTCTTGTCGGTGTCAGAGATCTTGCAAAACGTTCCGTCAAGCGCGCAACCACTAATCCTTTCGAACTTGGAACGCTCGGCTTCATCCATCAGCACGCCAAGATGCAAAACTCTGGCACCCGTTTGGCCAAGTGGATTGGTACAGTGTCCGATCGCAATGCCGTCTTCGGGAGCGTGGTATTCCTTGATGGTGTCACCAAAAATATTCATCTGGGAAGCAATCAAATCCCCTTCCTTGAACTTTTCGGCAATCTTGGGAATACAGCGCATCATCCCACCGCGTTCGGTCAGAATCCAATAGGACTTCTTACAGAGGATCGGCGGTTTGCTTGCAGTCTTTAGCGTCGAACTTTTGGACGGAACCATTCCAACGTGATTAAGAATTCTGCGTACACCTTTAACCGTCCGCGCGATTGGGTCACGTTGAAATTTGGCGGGGTCGCAGATCTCAACAGTGATCGCAGGCGTACCTGCCTCAGCCGCCGTTCCGCGCAGTGTGTAATCCGATGGCGGGTTGTGCACAATAATTTGCGGACGCAGCAAATAAGCCATTTGGGCTGTAATCGCTTGCTTGAGATCGGCGCGAACATAGAGCGAATTCACGCGGCCTTCGCTGGCAGTGTGCAGATCAACAAGATAGTCAAAGTGCTGGGTGATGCGATCGACAAGATTATACGCGTAAACTTGCGAGAGTTTCCCGTTGGGTTTGCCGGGAAAGATGTGATTTAAATCTTGGCCATCGGTGAACTCTCGTTTTTCCTCCAGCAGCCCCGGCATGTTGGCAGCCACCAAACAAACGATCGTGCCACGAAGCGTTTTCAAGTTAATCCGTTTGAGCAACTGGTGAATGACGGGAATTCCGTTTAGCTCATTGCCATGTAGCGCGGCTGTGATGCCAAAAATCGGACCTTCTTTCTTTCCACGAGCAACAATTACCGGCACCTGAATTGGGCGGCCGATTCCATTTTCGACAATCTCAATGAACAGGCGCGAAAATTGGCCTTGGGGCAAGGTCTCAATCTCCAAGCGATCAACACGCTTGACGTGCTTTACGTTTTCGTACCCATTGGCAAGCGGTGGTTGAAGAAACTCGTTCAAAAGCCAATCTCCTCATTGAATCGCTGATCGGAATTGATGGACTTAAACAGCTTGCGACGAAACTTGCCTTTGGTGTTGATCAAGCTCTTTGCCATTTCGTCGATTGAGACGATGCACATAACGGTTTGGAGATAGCTCTCGATCAAATCGTCCAAACCGAAGCCCAGCTGATTGAAGTCGCGGCTATCCACCAAGAGCAGACGCTCGGGCTGAGTGCTAAAGCTGCCGTCTTCTTTTTTCACAGAGAGGTTCGTACCCAGCATATCCCATGACGCAGTCCCATTTTCCAAATCTGTCGTCAGCGGTTTTCTGGCGCGGCGAGCGTAAATCGCAACAGGAAAAAAGCCGCTTGGCGAGACGCCGACCATAAATCGCAAATCCGCGGCATACAGATTCATCTTTCGGTCAGGCATTGTGCCAACATGGAACATCCGTCCGAATTGACTTTGCGAACTCCAACGTGAGTTGCCAATCAGCGACTGAACAATGTAGTGATCGTATCCATGCTGAAGCTGCATAAACGCGTCGAGTTCGTCTTCGGAGGTGATCGTGTAGACGCCTTGACCGGCATTGGAATACGGGACTTTGACGACGGCGACACCGCCCATTCGCTGCACCCACATCGGGACTTCTTCTTTGGAGACGTCCCAAATGGTTTCTGGCGTATGGATCTTCAGGCCCGAATCCATGTTCGCAGCGTTGTACAGATCGTAAGCCTTGGATGCGACCAATTTGTTTCGCCCGCCCGAAAGGCAGATCAGAACGGGGTTGTAGATCAACGTTTTGGTCAAGTGAATTGGAATACGATTCCACGGTTGTTGAGTCACATAGCGAAAGGCAGCTTTGATCGGAATTTTTTCGCCTTCTTTGATGACGAACATCATTCCTTTTTCATCAAAGACAACGTTCTTTCCAGAATCGGCCGAGTGAAACGGAACCAGCCAGACCTTCTCGCCTGTCAGGTCGGCCAATGCGGCTGCGTAGCCGGAGTTCTCCATGTGATTCTTGTCATAGATAACGGCGAAGTCACCTTTGGGGCCGCCTTTGCGACGGCTGACTTGTTCCAAAAACGAATCACGCAGCAAACGATCATAGCCGGCTTTCTCCAGTGACTCATTGACGCGCGGCATCGACTTTTGGCCCGAGGGACAAGAGTTCGTCTCGATCACCACCACTTGCCGCAAACCCGTTTCACTGGTGACATGAAACAAGTCACAACCGCCCCAACGAAAATATTTTGGTATTTTCGTCAGCAGGTCGCGTACTGAATGCGGCTCAACTTCTGGATGCAAGTGGCAATACCTCGACGCGATCCGGTCGTTGCCCATGTCCATCAAGTTGCGAATCAATGGATGGATGTGCGCGTTGAGCACGCGCGGATAGAAATGATCTTCCGTTTCGAAATTCCCGGGGGCGATCTGTTTGGGTTCAGTCAGCATGTTTGGTTCCTTTTCGACCAAATTGTACAATTCATTCGGGCAGGTTTACAACCAGCCACAGCCGTGGATCTGGCAGGTTGAAAAGTTGAAAACCTGCCCCACCATTCCCTTGCCGTAAAGCGCCAGCGAAAGAAAAGTGTTGCAGCAGGTCGCAAAAATCCAAATTGCTTCTCAAGCTGCCAATATCGCGGTATAACTAGGACATCGCTCCAATACAAAATGGAGCAATTCCCAAAGCTCATGTTCAGCGACCGTCCAATGCTCAATCCTTTCAAGCTCTCGCAGCACGTCAAATTCGTTTGCTTTCCCATTCTTGTTTTGTCCTCCATCTGCTTTTGCGGATGTGAGACGACGGACTACGAGCCGTTGATCATGAAGAAGAAGCTCAAGGAGATGGATCAAAAAATCCAGCAACTTGAACAAACGATCGAATCGCTGAAAACAGAGGACTCCTCGCCAGCTCCTGCAGCAGAATCGTCATCCACACCTGAAGCCCCGGGAAAAACTTCTTCAACCGGATCACCTTCGATGAAGCAAGCGTCGCTGTCAAAATCTAGCGTCGCCGCCACCGCTGACGGACAAAAGGCGACCGCTGCGGACTCAGCCATTGCGGGATCCGAGCTCGTCAACGCCATCAAATCGGCGGGCGGATACGCAACAACCGACGTCAGCGGTGCTGTTGTCAAAGTTGATTTTTCGGAGACACGGAACTTTAAAACTATTTTGCCAAAGCTGGCGAACCTTAAGTCACTGCAACATCTTGCACTCAACGGCCTCCAAACCGATGCCAGCGTCTTTGAATCACTCGCCGCTTTTACAACGCTCGAGCGGCTGGACATTCAACGCTCCAGCCCAACAGCTGCGGACTTCGATAACCTGAAGAAGATCCCAACGCTGAAGTTCCTCGAACTCAGCCGTGCAAAACTAGACGCTGCGGGATTTGCCTCACTGGCCACATTTCCTGCTCTTGAGCAGATTCGTTGTGCTCAAAGCCAAGTCAATGACGAAGCTGTCTCGCACTTGAAGCAACTGAAAACGCTGCGAGCGATCGAACTGACAGGTAATCCTGTCACTGACCAATCTTTAGAGGCTTTGCAGGACCTGCCGAAAATCAGTTTCCTGAAAGTCTCCGGCAAACAAATCACAGACGCAGGCATGGCTGCCGTCGGGCGTATGAAAAGGCTCAAAGTCCTCGGCCTCAACGAGACCGCGGTGACTGATGCTGGCGGAACGAGTCTTGGTAGCCTGAAGAACTTGCGCGAGGCTCATTTCTTTCGCACGGCGGTGGGTGATCGAACGCTTAAAACGCTGGCCGCATCGCCAGAGTTGACCACGCTGAATTTACGTGGCACGAAAGTGTCTGACGCTGGTGCTGCAGCGCTGGCAAAGCTGCCGAAGTTAAATAAGCTTGATCTGAGCGAAACATCGTCGCCCGGTTTGACCGCGGCAGGAATTCAATCTCTTTCCGCTATTAAGAGTTTGAAGTCGCTGAATCTTTGGAGCACTTCAACAGGTGACGACGCGGTCGAGCATCTGGTGAAGATGAACAATGTGACGTGGCTCAACCTAGACAACACGCCTGTCACTGATGTTGGTGTCAGCCGTCTGACCCAGATGCCTCAGCTGACTTGGTTGCATCTTGGAAAAACAGCCACGACCGACAAATCTGTTGCGGCGCTCAAGCAATTGGACAATCTTAAGTACTTGAGTGTCCGCCAATCGAAGATCTCCGAGGCAGGGTATAAGCAGTTGGACGATTTCTTTTATCCTAAGGGTTGCGAGCTGGTTGCACCTTAGGCTAGTGTCTGTCGTTAAACCTGTCTGAGGTTTTAAAAAACGAGTCTAATAACAAAAAAATTCCTTGAAGTTTTGAACCAACCGTTGGGTTGGCGCGTTGAATTAAGTAT
>CALKXO010000405.1 GCA_938003615.1 uncultured Pirellulaceae bacterium
CGACGACTCGGGATACCACTTTCTGCTGTTCCAAGAATCGAGACTGGTGGAAGACTAGATCTTCTTGAATGCCAGAAAGAGCGATTGTCTGGCGGCGGTTCAAGAACCGATGTTTGGCATCGGATAGGAGCAATTGACGGATCAATATGCAGCGAAACCTGCGGATCTCCTTCCGAACCGAGCCGATGGATTCTCTATTTTGGGACAGCTCTTACGGCACCGGTGGAAATTCCCCCGTCGATCAACAACGTCTGGCCCGTCATGTAGGCACTGGCATCAGAGGAGAGAAACACGACCGCGCCATGAAGATCACCGGGCGCGCCGGGACGCTTAAGAGGAATTCGGTCCGAAAGGTAATCGACCCATCCTTCGTCTTCGTACATCACCGCATTTTGCTTCGTCTTGAACCAACCCGGTGCCAAACAATTTACAGTCACTCCGTGAGGCCCCCAATCATCGGCAAGGCTCATCGTCAATTGCTTCACTCCGCCGCGGCTGCCGCAATAGGGCCCTAGTCCTGCGTAACCGTTGACGCAAGTGACCGATCCGATGTTAATGATACGCCCGTAATTTCGCTGCACCATGCGGGCCGCGTGTTCTTGAGCAACGAAGAAGACGCCGCGCAAATTGGTCTCTAGGACAAGGTTCCAGTCATCCCAAGTGATGTCTAGCGCGGGCTTCCGAACATTGCATCCTGCGTTGTTGACTAGGATGTCAATCGAACCAGCCAACTCCCAGGCTTCGCTCACCGCAGATTTGATGCTGTCGTGATCGCGTACTTCGAGCGCAACGGGCATGGCTTTACGTCCGAGTTTTTCGACCATTGCCGCAGTGGTAGCGAGGTCCTCGGTTTTTCTGGCGGTCATGACAACGTCGGCCCCGGCGGTTGCCAAAGCGATCGAAAACTGTTGGCCTAGACCACGACTGGCTCCACTAACAAACGCCGTTTTACCGGATAGATCAAAAAGACTTTTTTCAGACACAGAAAATATTCCTCAGGTTGATTGGATTTGCGTACGTAAGGTAGCCGGGGTTCGTTTCATGAAATCGTGTTCCGCACATAACGGGTTGCTTCACGAGCTGACGAGATTTCACGGACGGAAATGCGGCTATCCATATCTTCCCTCAATTTCGGACAAAACATAAGCGTCAGTCTCAATTTTTTTTCGGGCTTCCAGTACGCTGGTGCCATCGTCGTGGTCGATCTGTCGCAACGCCCACGCACTGGCCCCCCGAACCAACGGCTCAACGTCATCGATCCCTAGTGACAGTGGCCCAATTGAGTCCGGATTGGCTTCGTTACCAAGTGCGATGGCCGCGTTGCGCAGGATACCGCGTCGCTTCGGGCGCCATAGCGGCGTCTTGCGAAAGCGAGCCCGGAATTCGTCGTCAGTCAATTTGAATAGCTCGGGCAACGAAAGGGCATTGTGCCCGGGCAGTGGTTCAAAAGCGGGCTCTGTCGCCAAAGGTGCCTTTCGATTCCACGGGCAAACTTCTTGGCAAATGTCGCAACCAAGGACCCAGTTCTGCATCTTTTCGCGCATTTGTACTGGGACAGGGGAGCGATGCTCGATCGTCAAATAGCTGATGCATTTATTGGCATCCAACACGTGTGGCTGGACAAAGGCATTCGTGGGGCAAGCATCAATACAGGCCGTGCAGGTTCCACAGTGAAACGTCTCAAACGCATCGTCGTATTGAAGTGGTTGGTCAATGAGAACGGCTGCTAAAAAGAAATAGCTGCCGATCTGTTTATTGATCAACATCGTGTTCTTAGCCGCCCATCCGAGTCCCGCACTACGCGCGAACTCTCTTTCCAGCAACGGAGCGGTATCGACGACACCTCGCGCTTTTGCCTTTGGAAAAACGGCCTTGATAAATCGACACAATTCTTTCAGTCGTCTGTGGATTAAGTCGTGATAGTCTGTCTTGCCCCACGCGTACCGCGCGATCCTGCCTGTCAGCGGACTGTCGGTAACTGGATTACGCGTCTGGTACGGCATAGCCAACATCAGAACGCTAACGGAATCCTCCATCACGAAATTCGGGTCGCTGTAGGCTTCCTTGCGCGTCTCCATATATTGCATTTCGCCATGGAATTGCTGCTGTAACCAAGCTTGAAATTGGGGAACCGTCGCTGGCGAAGTGGCCGGCGCGCAGCCCGATACCTCGAAACCCAGCCTACGGGCTTCGGCTTTTAGCGATTGTGTTGATTGAGATGGGTTAGGCATGGCGAATCGTTAAAAAAACAGCGGCAACCATTGGACAAAGTGTATTGCGTCGCCGGGAGTTGTGTTTAGTCTGAAATGCGGCAATTGATTAGGCCGTCGGAAGGTTCCATTTGAGGAACACATCATAGACCTACATTCTCAGATCCAGTTAAGGGCAATCATATGAAACGCATGCTAATCCTCGCATTCGCCGTCGTGGCATTGGTATTTACTACCACCGACGCGTCTGCTCAACATTTCACCAATGGCTATAATTTCGGAGCCGGCGTTCAACAATCCGCTCGACGCAATTTCCGCAGCAATTTTGGTGGCGGATGTTTCGCAGGCAATTTTGGCTACCGAGGCGTCGGCATTACCGATCGCGTTTCCGAGCCACCATATTTCGCAAAATTCCCGCCAGTCTACTATAGCGGTATCGTCCGTCGTCCGTACGGCGTCAGTCCTTATGCGGCTCCTGCCGGTATCGCTCCTGTAGAGCTGAACATGCCAGTTTCTGTTGCACCACCGGTGACGATCAGAAATCCGTACGCCAACAACTCCCAGCCAGTGTCTGCCCTTCAAGAGCAGCCTGTGCGTGCAAAGAAGGCAGACGCCACAAAGCTGAACAACAAAACGACGAAGGTCACCAACCCTTTCTTCGTTCAGCAGCCAACAGAAGTAGCTGACGTCGCAACAGATGCCGTGTCAATCCTACTGGTTAATGCTGAAGTTGAGTAATCAAGGAGTTCTTCGAAAGAAGCCATCGTCCAACGATTAAGGTAGCAGTAGAACGTGAACCTCTTAACAGCGATTTGCAGCAATGCAGGTCGCTGTTTTGCTTTGCGAGAGCTGACTGGGTGATAGGCTTCCAGACTGTCCATGTGCGCATCGACAGCTGGACGGGATGAAGCCTATCTCGTCTGGCGTTTGGCGGCCGGCGGCGTGATTTGATTTCAATCGGTTGCTCAGACTTAATCAATTTCGTTATTCGGCTCGAAGCGGTACCCCACGTCGCGGATGGTGTGAATGAACTGAGGTCGAGACGTGTCCGGCACGTCTAATTTTGAGAGTTTTTAGGTGCGTGATTCAGAAGACCTAACGCTCTCAATTTACCAATTCGTAGCTTCGTGGATTGGGAAATACGCCTACAAGTGAGCAAGACGACACAAAAAAAGCCCACCGGCCAAGCCCGAATAGAATTCGTGCCAAACCGATAAGCCTAGGATTGGTCCGACGTGGGACAGGATGGTTTCTTGCTTCAGCTAGTTGAACGGGTTGCCATCGTCATCGCCTTCGTCATTACTTCCGAAAGGATTTGAATCCTCTTCAGTCATGTCGGCGGGACTGTCGTCGGCGTCATCCGCGAACGGATCGCCACCGCCATCAAACGGATCGCCACCGCCATCAATCGGATCGTTATCGCCGAAGGGGTCAGCATCGTCCTTCTTCGTCTTCTTCTTTTGACCATCGACTATTTCAGTGGTATCGAATTCAGATGAGTGAAAAATTGGACGTGGGTTAGACAGGTCGCGTACGCACTGCACCAATCCCTGAGATGACGCAACGTAAATGCGATCACTCTCGTAATTGGTCAAGACTAATGCGATGTCACCGACCGGAATGGCACTCGTTTTACGACCCGACTTTTGGTCGATCACAATAAGGTGGTTGAAAGCATCGAGCCCAAAAATGGCTTTGCGCGTAGCACCTAGAAACTTGTCAACGCCTTCCACAGGGACCTCCCAGCCTTCGGCGTAGTTTCCAGTTCGGGCGTCAAGCTTGTAAAGTTGTCTCGCATTTGAAACGACAAACAGTGCATCGCCGATCGGAATGGGGGATGTTGAAATTCCTGCGCCCGTTGTGACCTCCCACTCGAGTCGTCCGCGCGTGCGGTCAATACCGTATACGTATCCATCCAACGATGCAACGAAAATCATGTTGCCTTTGCCCGTTGGTGAAGAGATGATTGCATTGGAAGCTTTCAGTCGGAAATTGACCGCGCTGCTAGTTTGGGGATTAGCGAAATTCATTTGGCCTCTGTCGGTGACCCAAGCAACTCCGCTAGGTGTAACGAGCGGACGTGCCGAAGAAAAACCGCTGGCGAAGTACAAATTCGAGCCTAAACCTTCTTCTTCGATGTTGTAAGTTTGCAGGCGACCATTTCCCAGTGGAACAAAAATGTGAGTATCCGAAACAGCTGGAGACGAACTTGGCGAGTATCTTGTCTCCCGACTCCAAAGGACGCGCCCGTCGTCCGCGTTGAGACAGAAAACTTTGCTGCCGATGACAACCGCAACTTTCGAGTCGCTTGCGCCAAGGCCGACGACGCGCGAGCCGGAATCGATAACGCGATCCCAGTAGTGGATGCCGGTATCCGCATCGATGGCGCTGATCATACCGTTGCTGCCCAATGTGTAGAGGACGGACTTGGGAAGCGAGTAGCTGGACCGCTTGATCTTGTAATCTTCGATCTGACGCGCCTTGTAACGTAACTCAAGAATTTCAGCGCGAAAGTCAATTTCCTCTTTGGCACCGTCAAGTCCGAAGGGTTCGCCTTTGGCGTTAAGCTGGCGATTTGAAACCACCTCGCGCAACGGACCGGACTCCATGGTGAAATAGGTGGTCGATTCGCTCTCGTTGATTTGCAGGAACCAATCGACCATTTTGTTTGGGCCACCGACTTCCAGCTGCGAGTTCCACTCGACTTTCAATCCTGCGCGGTGTGCGATCCCGTCAGGCACCAGAAAGTCGGCTGCTTGTGCCGTTGCGACAGACAACGTCAAGGACAGCGTCAATGAAGCGAGGGCCAAGACGCCGGCTGGCAGTGCACTCAGTGCTGAAGAATATTGGGTTGGGAAAGATCCAGTTGTTTTGGACATCTGGCGGATTCTCCGAAGTATCGATGGTTTAACTTCTCAAGTTTATTCAAGGAATGGGCAGTTGCGGGATGTTTCCGGGCCGCCGCGCTAGAATTATTCCTATTTTGTGGTTATCGACAGCATTTTGACGAAAAACAGGCCTCAACAGCCCGATCCTTGATTGAGTGCCGTTTTTCGGGGTAGGTTTCAAGCGGTTGGAGTGGTGAACCCTATTCTGCGGTCCTTCCAGCCCAAGAAGGCCGTTAAGCTCGACCAAGGAAGGCTCGAACATTGGCCGCAATTAAGTACAATCGGGGTTCAAGTGGTGCCCCCAAGGTGATGGAGTTAGTCAATGCCGGTCGTCGCATGCCCGAAATGCAAAACAAAATTTAAGTTGTCTACGGAACAATTGGGCAAAGCCGTGCGCTGTAATTCGTGCCAAACAAAGTTTCGGACGGCCGCGCCTGCCTCGGCCGGTAAAACCAAGTCTGCTCAAACCAAGTCTGGGTCTGGGAAAGCCAAGTCTGGGAAAGCCAAGTCCGTTCAAGCCAAGTCTGGGAAAGCGGCGCCAAAGGCACCACCGGCGAAGAAGCGCCCGCTAACACTCGAAGACGAGCTGTTTGCTTCGGCTTTAAAGCCGGGAGCACCGGACCCATTGGGAAATTTTGTCCTTGAGGATCCAGGGTTTGGATCGCTTGAGCTTCCTGATCCCGAAGGTGATGATAGTGATGGCGATCTGTTTGCCGATCGACAACACCTGATGAACAATCCTGCTATCGAGGGGAGAAATCCATATGCGGCGTCTACTACGGGACGCTCCATAGGTAAATCGGGTGCTAAGTCATCCGGATCTAGGACGATGCGCGAGCGATTATTAAGGCACGAAGAAGCAGTGAAGGGGCTAGGATTTCTACAGATGTTTGGCGGCGGTTTTGCGCTGCTTTTCATTGTGCCGACATTCATCGTCCTTACTTTCTCTCAAGGGGAGACTCCCGAGCAGTCCGCGCAATTGAGATACGCTTGGCGAATCATGTTGCCTTTGTTGGTATTCTTGCTTGCGACTTTTCTCACTGGCTGGTACGTTTACAAACTGCGTAGTTCGGCAAAAATTATTGCGACAATTCTGCTCATTCCGAACCTCTTAAATGTTCCGCTGGGAACTGCCATCTCAGGGTACTTTCTCTGGATCCTCCATTGCGACAAAGGAAAAGAGGTATTTTCCGACGAGTACAAGAAAGCGATTGCTGCAACGCCCGACATTCGAACTGGGCGCCGCTTGATGATTGTTATCGGAGTCGCTGTGGTACTGCTGGTGCTCGCGATTGCTGCACTAATGTTCTTCGTGATCTTCAATGCTCAGAATTAAGTGTGCCCAAAGTTTGGCGTGCCCCTACATTCGGTCGCAACCCAACAACACGCTTAACCTTCTCTTCACGCTCTCAGCTTCAGAAAGTGCTATCACTTTCCGATTTCTATAGCAGCAGTCGCTCCATCCCGCGTGCGCAATATTGCGACGTGGAAGACTGTCGAGCCGCTGCGCGGTAAGCGTAGCGGTTCAACATCCACCTACAATCGGACTCATCGTTAGATATGTCTTTTGCAGGCGAGCGCGTTCCACTTTTCACGGCCAGAATCGGAAGTTGCCGTCGGCCGAGTATAGGAAACGGTAACAATCACCGTAATTCCTTAGGTGGAACAATCGTTAGCTTCCTTGCAAATCGGTAAAGTTTGCCAACGCTGTAGACTCTACGCAATCGTCGACGATACCGGCTGTACATCCATCCAACTCCACCGGCTCCAAAGTGACAAACATGCTCAGAGAAGACGAAACAAGAGATCCCGTTCAAGTCGCATCGGAACTAGAGGAAATCAAAAAGGCTAGAAAGAAACGTTCTTCTTCTAGTCTGCAAAGTCCGCTTGAGACCTATCTGCGTGAGATCAACGAGACGGCACTTCTCAATGCTCAAGAGGAAAAGGATCTGGCTCGCGCAATTGCTAAAGGCGATGTCCGTGCCCGCGACCGCATGGTGCGTGCGAACCTGCGATTGGTCGTCAATATCGCACGCGGCTACACCGGCAAAGGACTTGGCCTTCAGGATTTGATCGAAGAAGGTAACCTCGGACTCTTGCGAGCGGTTGAGGGTTTCGATCCAGATGTAGGAACACGTTTCAGCACTTACGCCAGTTACTGGATCAAGCAATCCATCAAGCGTGCTTTGATTAACAGTTCCAAGACCATTCGCATCCCGGCGTACATGGTTGAGTTGTTGTCGAAATGGCGTCGAGCAACGATCCGTTTGACAGATGAACTTCGTCGCAATCCCACTCCAGAAGAAGTGGCTCGTTTGCTGGGGCTTCCAAAACGCAAACTGCCGATCATCAAAAAGGCGATCCAGATCTACAACTCGACCCCGCAAACTGACCAAGCCGATTCAGGCTGGTCGCTGAGCGAGATGGTGACCGACGAGCGCGCCCGCAGTCCTGCAGACACGTTGCTTGAAAACGATGTGCTGCGGCACGTTAAGTCGATGTTGGGCGACTTGGGAGAACGAGAAGCCAGCGTATTAAAGATGCGGTTTGGCCTTGAGAATACCGAGCCTCACACGCTTAAAGAGATCGGCGAGCGACTGGGACTGACGCGTGAACGCGTCCGCCAGATTGAAACCGAAGCCTTGAAGAAACTGGGCGAAGGACTACGCGATCCCTACGACATGGAAATGACCATGCCGTTCTAGGTAGACCTGCTCTTCATTGCCAAGGGGCGCAAAACTTGGCTATCAATGGCGACCATCACAAGAAAGACACCTTGGCCTGACGGCCGAGGTGTCTTTTCTCGTGGCTCTTCCCGGATTTTAATGGCTGCCTTGG
>CALKXO010000406.1 GCA_938003615.1 uncultured Pirellulaceae bacterium
GCTCAAGCGCTTTCACACGAGCCAGTAGTTTGACTGCAAAATCCCGAAGCTCTGCTTTTGTGGCGGTTTCCAAATCCATTCCCGAAAGTAGCAGAAACTCAAACAGGCTGCTACGCCGATCAAAAGCCGTGAACGGTTACGCCACAAGTTCGCGTTCACTGCGCATCCTCTCATAGACCGTGTTGCGAACCTTTTCACTGTATTTGACTCGTTTCAGGTAGACTGTCACCAACTCAATTCCAAATTCTTTCTGCAAGTTTTGACTGGCGACTTGAAGGATCTCTCTCTCAATTCTTTCACGTCCGCTGGTGACCTTGTCGCGACTGGTCGCGCGACGTTCTAGCTCATCGCTTTCATACTGCAAAGGCGCGTCGGTGGTCCGGACCAGATCGATCAAATTATGCTTGGCCACCACATCACGTACCGCCGAATCAACAACGTCGTCTAGAAACTTCTGTCCGTTGGCTTCTGTTCTAACGTCCGTGTAAAACGTTTTGAGATCGACGATCTTCCACCGCGCCCAGCAGTCCACAAAAATTCGTTTTGTGTCACGCGTCTGTATGTTCTCCGGAGCGCCATCCCATGGCAGGATCCGTTTCTCTAATGTGTGGACGTTTTGCAGCAGCGGAATACGAAAGTTCAAACCCGGTTCGGAAATGAAGCTGACCGGTTTGTCGAACTGCGTAATGACGACCTGTTTTCCCTCTGGAACGATAAACGTTGATAGGTAAAGGACGATCGCCAGCGGAATCAGAATGAAAATTACAGCAATGATACGTGACATCATTATTTGGTCCCTCGCAGTGGATTCGCGGATGAGCCATTGTTCAAGTTAAGGATGGGCAGCATCTGGTTGAGTGATTCATCGACGATGGTCTTGCCACCGACGTTGCCGAGTACTTCTTGCATCGCTTCCAAGTACAGACGCTGTCGCGTCACCTCGGGAGCTTTATCGTACTCGGCCAGTTTCGCGTTGAAGGCTGAGATCAAGCCAACGGTTTCCTGAGTCACATTTGCCTTGTAACCTTCGGCTTCGGAGATCAATTGGTCGCGCTTACCTCGCGCGGCAGGAATTTGCCGGTTGCGCTCGCCTTCGGCTTGGTTGACAACGCGCTCCTTATTCTGGCGAGCGCGGTTAACTTCTTGAAATGCGTCTTTGACCGGTTCGGGCGGAGACGTAGTTTGCAGCTTGACCATCACAATGTCGACGCCAGCGTCGAATTCGTCGAGCATCGTTTGGATGTCTGTTTTTGCTTTGGCGGCGATTTCCTCGCGGCCCAGCGTCAGTACCGCATCCACGCTGCGATCGCCAACGAGTTTTCTCATGACGGATTCTGAAACGTCTTGAATGGTGTCAGGAATCGCTGGATTGATGCCGTCTTGAGTGATTCGTTGAAAGCCGCTTCCCCATAAACCACTGTCGTCTCCGCCAAGATGAAACAGCGATTTGTACGGATCCGAGATACGGTATTGAACAATCCATTCGACGTGCGCTAGATTCAGATCGCCCGTCAGCATGTCGGCAACTTCCAGCATGCGATTGGATTTTTTGGCGTAGACTGTGCTGCGACCTGCCTGCTCTGTTTGAAAACCAAACTCCTCCGATTGCACGCGCTTCACAGGAACGGTGTAAACGCTCTCGATTGGCCAAGGCAGTTTCAATTGCAAGCCCGTCTCGACCGTGCGAGCATGTTTGCCAAATCGCAGCACCACGCCCTGATCACTGGCATCGACGCGATAGAAACAGGTATACAAAAAGAACGCGCTCACGACAAAGGCCAACAACAGCGCTCCCTTCATTAGGTCGCCAGAAAGTTTACCTAGCAGCGCAACACGGTCGAATCCGCGTCCGGCGTTGTCGTCGCGTCCTTTACGCGGATCGTATCCAAATCGGTCATTACTGCTCATCGACTTTGCCTATTAGGAAAAATGAATGACTTCTGCCGGTTAGGGCGAGCCGTAGTCAATTGTTCGGCCAAGAGGCGGTCGCGCATCCCTGTTAACGCCGCCAATTGTCCAATTTCCCCAAATTTGACGCTATATTGGTAGAATTCTACGACGATTGTTTCTCCGAAGTCATCCCATGAAGCCCAAATTACCGCCAAGCTCAGACAAAGCTGGCCAGTGCAAGCAAGATCCAGCGCGTCAGGAATGTCCGCTGGTTTGTAAATACAATCACTTTCAGTCGGATGATTTGGAGATCAATGCGTGGGAGTTGAAGTGCCTTGATTGTGGGTGGCGCGACACGGTCGGCTTCCGCAGCGATGAGATAGACGAGGACGACGAGGATGTCGATCCGACGCAGTGCCCATTTTGTCAGATCAAAGGATGCAAACCCGGAACGGACTGTTGTAAGAAAACGCAGTGCGCACCGCCGAGTGACGGTTGAAGGTGTAGCGATACGCCAGCGGGTCAGTGTTTCGGCCTAGACCCAGTAACTGATTTTTATGCGCTTACCGGCTTTTAATCGCTTACCGAAACGCTCTTGCTAAATCTCCAGCAACAGACAGTGGTACAAAAGATCAGCGCTATCAGAATCCACGGAGCGAAAGCCAGACGCACCATCAATATCGATAATAAGATGAAGTTCAGACCGAAGAAAAATCCCAATGGAAGATAAGCCAAACGCCGAAGTGTGGGAACGACCCCAAGGCTCGTCCTGAAGGCCTCATGCATGTAGCTGCCCATTTTGCGCAGGCCCGTTTTTTACGGCACTTTTGTTCGATGCGCAGTT
>CALKXO010000407.1 GCA_938003615.1 uncultured Pirellulaceae bacterium
GCCCTAAACGATGGGCAGGCTCGCGAACTGATCGCACGTCTCTGCAAAGCTCAAATGAGAAAGAATGACCGAAACGATAACCTCGTTGAGTGGGGCGGAGATCAACGAGCATCAGATGGAGGTTTTGACGTTTTTTGTGATGACCCAGACGGCCCGAATTTGAGCGAGTTGCTCGATGCTTCCACTGTCGGCTTACAGGCCAAGGCGGAGTCGTTCATTCCGTCAAAGATACCGGAGGAGATGGCTCCAAAGGGAGTGATTCGGGAAGCAATTTGCAAGCTGGATGAAGTAGAGGGAGTCTACGCGATCGCATCGACAAAAGACGATTGTTCGCATTCCATGCATGCATCGCGCGAAGCCGCGATGCAAAAAGTTCTCACTCAACACGGCCTCGACAGCGTCGGGATCAAGTTCTTGGACGTAGGGCGCTTAAAAAATTGGTGCGAGCAATTTCCTAGAATCGTTCTGTGGGTTAAAGAAAAAGTCGGTGTGTCAGTTTCCGGTTGGAAGCCTTTTGGGTCGTGGTCTCATGGCAACAACGAAGTCGATAAGTTTCTTTTGGATGAAAGCCTCCGTGTCTTGGATCGAAATTCGGAAGCTGCAATTTCGATGGCCGAAGCGATTGACAGCGTCAGGCGAGAATTGGCTTCGGGTGGAAAATCGGTACGAATCGTTGGTCTGTCTGGAACCGGAAAGACAAGGTTCGTTCAGGCATTGTTTGAGCAAGTAGAAACGACTACTGAAGAGCCATTGAATACAAATTGGGTGATTTACACAGACCTAAACTATCAACCTAAACCCGCCCCAGAAGCTATTGCCGAAATGCTCGTTTTGCAAGGCAAGCGATCTATTTTGGTCGTCGATAATTGCGGAGCCGCACTCCACGCCAGACTGAATGAGATTGTCCAGAGTTCTCGAGTTGACGTTTTGACGATTGAGTACGATGTCCGCGAAGACTTCGCAGAAAGAACTTCCTTTTATCACATCAAAGAGACCGGCAATGACGTGATTGAAGATTTCTTGCACAGTCGTTTCAAAACGCTTTCCCCTGCAGACATTGGAAAAGTTGTCCAGTTTAGCGGAGGCAACTTTCGCGTAGCGCTTTCTCTTGCCAGTACCGCAACTGCGAAAGGACAACTTGCCCACTTACAAGACAACGAGTTGTTTTCAAGATTGTTCGATCAAGGTGGTCAAGCCGAACCTGCGTTGCTTAAGTTTGCAGAAGCATTGAGCTTGGTTTACTCGTTCGACACCAAAGACACGGGGGCGAATTCGGAACTCGCTTGGCTCGCTTCTATTGCGGACTGTTCGGTGACGGAGTTGTTTGGGGCAGTCGCCGAATTGAATGATCGTGGCCTCTTGCAGAGGCGGGGGCGCTGGGCGGCAGTCCTCCCTCATGCAATCGCGAACCGTTTGGCGAGACGTGCTATTAAACGATTGCCTATGGATCGCTTCTTGGCAGAGATCAGCAAGAATCCACAGTTGCGAATCGCGCTCTCTTTTTCTCGGAGGCTTGGTTACTTGCACGACTCACTTGAAGCACAAAGTCTCGTTGAAAACCTGATTGACCAAGATGGAAGGTTTAGCGATTTTTCTTCGCTTTCCGGAAGTGAATCCACACTCTTTCGAAACCTCGCAGCGGCCAACCAAGAGGCTGCGTTGGCCAACATTGAACGATTTGTAGAGCAGGTAACCAGCAGCGATCCTCGATGTGATGTAAATGAAGCTTCGACGTTACTTTATCACCTCGCCTATGACGAAGTTCACTTTTCGAAAGCGTTTGACTTGCTTGTCAGACTGCGAAAACACGACCTTCACCACAACGGAAACCAAGATGATCTATTCGACACCCTGAAAATTCTTTTCTATCCGCTTGGCTCTGGAACAATCGCCCGTCCAAAGGCAAAGCACGAAAAAATAGAATCTCTTCTCGAAGGAGATAGTGACGATCGCATGCTCGCCAAAACACTTTTGCGGGCAGGGTTGCAAACAGACAATTTCGAAAATTTCTTCGGATACGAATTTGGAGCACACTCTCGCGGGTGGGGGTTGCATGTCGGTGAGGACTGCGAAATCGAGGAATGGTTTTTGCCACTGACAAAGTTGGCGCACGACAACGGCATTTCCAACTCGACAGACAGTGGAGAGTTTCGCTCAATCGTCGCAGACTCATTCTATGGGCTTTTCACCAACGTTGGTCTCGCGGAAGAATGCGAGCGGCTTGCAGTCGCTTTTAACAGAATTGATGGATGGCCCAAAGGCTGGACAGCAATTAAAGGCACTCTGAAATGGGCAAAACTTGATGAACCCAAGCTGAAGCAGTTGCGAAGATTGGCGGAACAACTTCAGCCGCACAGCTTGTCCAACAAGATCCAAGCACGCCTTCTGTCGCAATACAGCCACTGTTTGAAAGGGGATGACGACCTTGATCCAATGGCAGCGGAAGACCAATTTGCGAAGGAGATAAAGGCTCTCGGGCGAGACGTTGGCAAGCAACCTGAAATGCTTGTTGAGCTGTTGGGACAACTGATTGCTACGGAACACCATCAATATCATTCTGCATTTGGTGAAGGCGTTGGAGAAACTATCTCTGATCCTCGTCTAGTATTCGATGCAACTGACGCATTACCAGAAGAAGCCGCAAACAGCGGGCCGGTTTTCTATCGAGGGTTAGTCTGGTCTTGGAGCAAACACGTTGGGGACGAAGAGCTCGAAGCAATGATGGGCTATCTCCTCGACCACACGTTTTGGAGCTCCTGCTTTCCTGTGCTTCAGGCTTCAGTGCGATTCGATAGCGGTACTTTTGGTCGGTTGCTTGCTAGTATCAAGAACGGAAAGATCGACATTTGGCACTATTCGATGCTATGGCATCACAAATTTATCAAGAGCTTCGAGGCGGATAAATTTTTCGCACTTCTCGACGAGTTGAGAAAACGCGAGAAAGGAGATCTAGTCGTTGCTGACATCCTATCTATGCTGACGCATGATCGGCACGAACCAGCTACGGAGTATTCGAAACCGGTTGTTGAGTATTCAATCAAGTTCTTGGAGACAATCAGCGTGGTTGCTCTTGAGCGAACGCCTAGATCTAC
>CALKXO010000408.1 GCA_938003615.1 uncultured Pirellulaceae bacterium
TGCGTGTCGCCCGCCTGACTTCCGAGTTTGGCCCAAGGCGAAAAACCTGAGCATGTCAGCGAGTCCTGATGCGTCAGATTTAGCTGTTTTTTATCCAGACAACTCGAACTCAAAATTCCAGTTCACGCTGAACCAAGACAACCAGAACACTTCCAGCCCCGTTCACCACAATCTTAGTATCTCCAGACGGATCTATTGAAGTAATCACGTAGTTCTTTAACTCGCCTTTTGTCGGCGTGACATCAACCCCAACTATACCGGGCAACGCGAATTCAATTGGTTGGGGCTTCGTTCCTTCACGAGCTTCCACCAGCGTAGTTTTGCAAGGGGAGGGCTGCTGATTCACATGTGCAACTGGCAAGCCCGTTAACAGAACTTCTGGGTAAGCGTCCAAGAGAGTTTCAATACCATCCCCTTCTTCAAAGCTTGGCAATTTACTGCCGCTGTTGAATGGAGTGACAACCCACGTTTGTTCTCGATCACCGTTCAACACACAAGAGGCAATAGATCCGACAGAGCCATGGTGAGGAATCTTGCAAAAGACATGGCTGGCGATATCCAAACCATCTCCAAAGTGCTTCACGATCTCCTCCCAATATGGATTGGGCGTATCGGCGGCCAGCAAGATGTTGTTGCCCTTCCACTGCAACATCATGGCTGATGACAAAACATTTTCGTCTTTGTTTTTTTTCAGATGAGTTCTGATATGACTGGGCGAATTCTTGATCGGGGTGCAAGGTCAGCAGCCTAGCATCGCCAATCTGACGCTCCGAGCCTCGCCACGTTAACCATTTCGCTTCTTCACTTTCATTCCAACGGCGTCTGAAAGTTGAAAAGACTTGGTCAAGTTCACGCGTCAATTTTTCTTCAGCGTCATGAGTCTCGCCAGCAGGGCCAAGCGTGCGGTCATTGCATCCGAGAAAGCTCCACTCTTCCATCTCAACGAGATCTGAGAACCCTCTGTAGTGATCCCGATGCCGATGTGTCAGAACAAGACAACATTTGTGGCCTCCATACTTTCGAAGAACGTGAGTAGCAAATACCTTCCCAGATGTCCGACAGCTATCAATCACGATCCACTCGTTCTCGGGAACTCGAATCGCAATTGACTCTCCTTGTCCCGGCCCGCATACGAACACGTAAAGCAGTTTAGAATCCAATTCATCCGGCATCATGCGCAAGGATTCCAGTTTTCGAGATAGCGACGAGTGTTGGGAGGATCAAACTTTGGGAGAGCTGACGAGATCGGTGGTTCCGAAGGATAAAGATCAATCCGAAGCAGGTTTTCTTTTCCATAAAAGCACAGTTCGACAAACCTACCAGCCCAAGAATCCATTTGCTTGTTGTTTTCAAGTGCGGAATCGAATTGAGATCTCGCAAGCTCAATCGCTCCATAGCGGACATCGTTATCGGACTTCTTTCCTGCAACTAGTGAAACCAACTCATCATTAATTGCTTCCACTCGAGCAGAACAGAATTCTTTTAGCACTAAGCCCTCCCAAACGAACGGTTGGCGTAAATGCGGATACTCTGTCCAATAATCAGAAGGGGCGATGTAGGCTGGGAATACTGCTCTTTCGTCACGGGCAATCCTCATACCGTCCAAGAGGCGATCAAGTTCAATAAACCGACTCTCTGCTTTTCGAATGGCATTTGGAACTTCGTTCAAGATCTGTTCCGCGAAGTCAAGCTGCGCTCGGTGAAGTAGAAGGTGGGCAACCCAAAAATGAAGATGGACGAATACTGCGTCATCGCAATTTTCAGATACCAACAATGCATCGCCAGCCAAAGACCATTCTCGCTTGGCCTCATCCATCCGTCCGGTAGTAATTAGAAAGTTGATCCAACGCGACCAATACCATGGATGTTCGTGATTCCACTCAACGGCCTTGCGATAGTGTCGTTCAGTGCTTTCCTCTTCAATTGCCAAAACATCTTGATTGTATGCAATGTAGTGGTGACCATAGTCGTCTTTGGGGTCTTCCTTTACCACCTGACGAAAAACGTCAGCAGCTTGTGCGTATTGCTGAAGATCGCGAGAAAGAGTCCGCCCCCAGACATGAAGCTGCGACACGAAATAATGTGAGAAGCCTTCAATGGAAGCAAGGCCAGCGCGAGCATTTTGACTGTAACCGCGATACTCAACTTCCAGTGCAACTCGGTTCTGTTTGCGAAGTTCCACGAGTCGTGCTCCTTGCCACTTCGCAATGCTACCATGCGTTTGAGCACGCTCATCACTCGTTAGAATGTTTGCTTTCTCAACTGCATGACGGATTAGCGGATGCATGACGTATGCGTTATCGCTAACTTTACTCAGGAATGCCTGCCGAACGAGTCGATTTTCAAGAGCCGACAGTGATTCATCTTCCATTCCGACCTTATTGAGCAGGTCTTCTTCTATCGAACCATTCATCAATGCCAGCTTTGATGCGACTGAAAGCAGCGAAGCGGTCAGTCCATCCTTCACAAGAAACTGGACAAAATAGTTAACCAAAGAACCATCGTTGTCCCACTCGTGTGCGAGTGGATCATCTCCAGCTGCCTTTAGCGCCCCAAGTAGTCTTAGATGGAGGAGGCTCTTATCTTTAAGCTTCGGATTTCGAGAGAGGAGCTGTCCCAATTCATCTTGAAATCCTGATGCTGCCAATACCGAATCTGGCTCTATTGAAGTCGGGAGAATTTGATACGGAATGTCCGATTTTTGTTCTCCGTATCGCTCGGCGATGACTCGAGAACAATTGACTTCGTCACTGACTTTCTTGGCCAACAAACGAGTGGCAATGTTATTCGAGTCATAGAAAAGCGGATTGCCCTTTGATCGCATTGCCCATTCATTTGGTTCATCGCAAAGCAAAACAACATCTTTAGAATTCCGATTTAACAAATCCGAAACAAAACCAATTTTGTCTTTGAACGAAACTGAAGGATCTTTGATATCGTTAATTCGATCACCGAGCAAATTGTGATCACCTAGACCTTGCGCAATCTGCAACAACGCTAACGCTGCCGTGTCGATTTGAGCTGGTTGAGGAGCGACAAGAATGGGTGCTTTGCCAAGTGACATCAATGAGTCTCTAAGCGCGTAACCGTTCACGGCTTTAGGAGGGATGGGGTTTTGTTGCCGCTTAATTTTGCTTGTATTGCTTGGTGTAGAAAGGCAAAGAAGCTTCTGTCCTGTTTTCCGCAGGTCGCGATGGCGGTCCACATTCGCTCGTGATATCG
>CALKXO010000409.1 GCA_938003615.1 uncultured Pirellulaceae bacterium
TCCAAGCGTTGAGGATTGCATTTTTATAAGCGGTCTCGGGAGTGCGCTCTGCGACCAGTGTTTCGATCTGTGCGTTAGTTAGTCCGTTGGCGGGTTCTACATCCGAGACGCTTGCGGCATCCGCCGCCTCTGGTGTCTCTGATGAACTCACGAAACCCTCTGCCGAGTCAGACGCCGGCGGTAGATCGGAAGTCGATTCACCAGACGTTTTGTCTGTCCACTCATCATCAGTGGTTGGGCCATCAGAGGTCTGGCTACCAGCCTCTTGGCTGTCCGCAGCGTCAGTCTGAGATGCTGCGGTTGAAGCCACAGCTGATTGGTCAGGTTCGTGCTGCCCCACATCTGGAGCCGGGCGAAGAACCATCGCCAGCATCATGAGGCAAGTTGAGAGTAAAATGAAAAGAATAGACCGGTTGTTCACCAATTGTGTCCCGTAAAACTTTAACGAAAGGGCAATGCGTGTTGGCGTGCGACGCCGCAACCAAACCGTATTACCCGGACATCGGCTGATCTTGGAAGGCGATGTCATAGAAACGGAAAATTGTAAGACAAACGGCCCATTCCCGTTATTCCAAAGATGGGCTTTTTAGGGAAAAACCGGTCAGCAGGCCGCCAAGAATCGAAAACCGATGGTAGAAGCCGGCGGCAGCCGGGACAGAAGCACCTTCGTGGGCGTCTACCGGCCTTCCAGCAGCCTGTCGCCAAGGAAATTGTCCAACGCGTCGATTGCATGAATCTTCTCGCATGTCGGCGATGGGTCGTAGTCGATCCGTCGAAACTCGATTCCCGAACCATCGACAATCACGTAGCTGCATCGGGGGTCGCCGTCGCGGGGTTGTCCAACGCTACCGACGTTGACCATGACTTTTTGTTCGCCAAGTTCAAATTCATTTCCGATTTCAGTCGGCGAATAGAATCGGCAGTTTTCGGTGAAAATTCCAGGAACGTGAGTGTGTCCTTGAAAACAATACTGCTGGATGAATCCGAACAATCGTTCCATTTTTGGCTGATTGTAAACGTCCTCGGGGAAGACATACTCGTTCAGAGGACTGCGTGGAGACCCATGAACAAACAGAAAGTCGCCGTCTCGATGCGTGCGCGGCAGTTTCGCTAGAAAATCCCAACGATCGGCAGCGCCTTCGATGGATTGGTCCTCCAGTTGCTGACGCGTCCAAAAGATCGCGCGTTCGGCACCGCTGCTGAATCCGTCGGGGTCGAACAAAGCGCCGTTGTCATGGTTTCCCAGTAACACCATTTCAAATGCTTTGCAGGCGTCGATGCACTCGCGCGGGTTGGGCCCGTAGCCCACTACATCGCCAAGGCAGAAAACTTCATCGACCTGTTGATTTTCGATGTCAGCCAACACTGCACCGAGCGCTTCAATGTTGCCATGAATGTCGCTGATGATCGCTCGTTTGGTCAATTCTGGCTCGGCGGTTTAAAAGAAACGCTTGACGAGTGCAAATCACACGTCTTGACAACCAATATATCGCCATGGGGTGACCTGAAAAGCCGAATTGGGCCGCATCGGGAAGAAAAACTCTCCCATCGATTTCAGAACATTCGATTCACAGTGATCGGCTGTAAGTTCTTCGTCTTCAGTCCCGCACGAGGCGTTGCTGGAGTTGGTAACGGTCAGCGCAATGCCGGGAATGCGTTCTATTGACTACCGACCGCCCAGTTCTATTGACTACCGACCTCCCAGTAGACGGTCTCCCAGCATGTTGTCCAAATCTGAGATGGCGTAAATCTTGTCACGCGTCTTTTCTGCATCGTATTCAATGCGGTGGTACTTCACGGTCCGCTCTTCGGTGTCAAGAATGACAAAGCAAGAGTCGCGGTTGTCGTCCCGTGGCTGTCCGACGCTGCCCACGTTGAACATGCACTTTTCTTCATTCAACCGATAAGTGTTATCTGGAAGCGTGGCGGGGGCCATGAACTTTCTGGATTCTGTAAAAACGCCCGGCAGATGCGTGTGTCCTTGAAAACAAAAGTGCTCAAAACGACTCAATAGCGTGTCCATCAAAGCAGTCTGATAGATATGCTCTTCGAACACGTACTCATTGGTCGGGTCACGAGGTGAGCCATGCACAAACAGGAACTCTCCTTCGTCGTGGCGTCGGGGAAGTCCACCGAGGTAATCCCAACGTTGATCGGCACGGTCCATGTCCGGATCGTTTTCCAATTGTTCGCGCGTCCAGAAGATCGCTTTCATGGCGACCGGATTAAATCCCTCTGGATCAAAAATGGCTGCTTGATCATGGTTGCCAAGAATCACCAAATCGCAACGCTCTGCAACTGTATCCAGACATTCGATCGGATTAGGGCCGTATCCAATGACATCCCCAAGGCAAGTAATCGTGTCTGTACCCAACGAGTCAATCTTTGCCAACACGGCCGTAAGTGCTTCTAGATTGCCATGGATGTCGCTGATAATCGCACGTTTCACTTGGGCGGCCTTCTTAAATCTTAAAAACGTCCATGTCTAATTCCAGGTGCACTCTTCTCTGAAGGAGAATCTCCTCTATCGAGCTTGGAATTCATGGTGAGGTGTAGTTAGTGCCTTAGACCGGCACAGACGAGGCAGTTATTTTCTCTGGTCATCGGCAAGTCGCTTGCGAAAACCTTCTGTAAGTATCTGAGGATACCGTGAAAAGGGTTTATTGGCGGGGGGGGGCTGCAAATTTTGACGAATAAACATCGTTTTCCCGGAAAACCGATTTGGCGACAAAACGCACGCAATGAGGAAAACAACGGTTCGAAGGCTGGTTGGAATTTTTCCAGCTCAGTTTATCCTAGCGAAATCAGAAGGATCGTCCGTCGATCAATTGATGGTTTCACAGGGACGTTCTGCGTTTTTCACGATGGCGTCAGACAAGAAATACTAACTCCGACCAATCCAGTACCCCCTTTTTTACCTATGTCGCTACTAAGTTTGGCTATTGAGACCTCTGGCCGGAATCACGCCGTCGCGTTGAGCGCGGACGGAAAAATAGTCGAAACTACCGACGCCAAATCCTTCCTAACCAGCTATCCCCAAGAAACCGGGATGCAGGCGCCCGGTAGCTCAAGCGTGCTGTTGCCGATGATTCGATCCGTGATCGGCGCGGCAGACGTCAAGCCAAGTCAAATTGGGCTGATCTCGGTTACCAACGGCCCCGGCATGTTCACCGGGGTGAGAGTGGGAGTCGTCACGGCCAAAACGCTCGCGTACGCGTTGGACTCGCCGCTGGTGGCAGTTGATACGCTTCAGGCTTGTGCGGTCGCTTCGATTCTCAGGCACCGCTTGGATTCCGGCCGTATCGTTAAGACCACTATCAATGCCCAGCGCGGACAACTGTTTGCGGCAAGCTTTCGTGTCGAAACTGCAGAGGGCGGTGGTGCATACTGTGTACCCGTCACCGAAGCACATATCGTTGATCCTGCTCAGTGGGTCAGCGATTTGGAACCCCAAGACTTTCTCACAGGGCCAGGACTGAAGATGGCGGCCGAGTTGCTCAACACGGCCTTGGAACAGTTTCCGTCAGTTGAGGTTGAGGAAGAAGCTTGTCGAGGTTGCGACGTGGCAACCGTTGCTGCAATCGGCGAACGAAAATTTCATGCCGGAGAACTGGCTAGTGCTTGGGAGCTTAAGCCAATTTACTTTCGGCCCAGCGCTGCGGAAGAAGTGCGGTTGGGAGAAAAGTAATTGGGAGCCTCATTGGTTACACCACGCGACCATCGACCAATTTGATGGTCTTGTCGGCCGACTGGGCGAGACTGGCGTCATGCGTCACCATCACCACGGTCAGGTTCTCTTGGTTGCGAAGACTGTTTAGCGTATCCAGTACTTCATCGCCGTTTTGTTCGTCCAAGTTGCCCGTCGGTTCGTCAGCTAGGATGATAGACGGTTCGGAAATCAGCGCCCGCGCGATTGCCGTGCGCTGCATCTCGCCGCCGGACATCTCGCTGGGGCGATGGGTCATTCGATGCCCCAAGCCTACCATTTCAATCAATTCAGTGGCCCGTTTTTTGTAGGCACGTTTGTTTCTCAAGTAAGAGAAAAAACCGTCCTGAACCATTTTGGGCACCAAGACATTTTCCAAGGTCGATAGCTCGGGCAGCAGGTGATAGAACTGGAAAATTAGACCAAATTCTTGATTGCGAATCGCTTCGCGTTGGCGAGATGGGAGATTGTCGATGCGACGGTCTTGAAAGTGGACCTCCCCTTGGTCGGGAGCGTCAAGGGTCGCCAGCAAGTGCAAAAGGGTGCTCTTGCCTGATCCACTTTGCCCCACGATTGCAGTAAAACTACCTTCGGCGATCTCCAGATCAACCCCTTTGAGGACTGGGACTTCCAGTGTGCCCTTGCGGTAGCTCTTGTGAATGTTGTTCGCCGACATCAGCGTCTGCGTCGCCAGCTTCAGTGGCGCTTTTCCGCCATCAGATTTTGACAATGGGAGCGTCGCAGGTTTTACAGCGGTTGATCTACTCATAACGAAGTGCCTCCACAGGGTGCAATCGAGCGGCGCGGAGAGCCGGCAAGACACTGGCCATTACGGCGATTGAAATTGCCCCAAGTCCAACCATCAGCACCATCATGGGGCTGACGATCGTGGGGATTTCGGAAAAATAATAGATCGTTGGATCGAAGACTTCTTGGCCCGTGATCATCTGAACGACCCCGGCGATCTGATTGATGTAACGCACGAACACCAAACCAAGAATCACCCCGGCACTTGTGCCGACCAAGCCCAAAGCCATGCCGTATCCCAAAAAGATCGACATGACTCCGCTGCTAGGAGCGCCAAGTGCTTTTAGGACGCCGATGTCTTTCGTTTTCTCCACGACGATCATGAAGAACGTCGCCAAGATACCGAATCCGGCAACGGCGATAATCATGAACAACAAGAGGTTAAGAATGGTCAGTTCCATATTGACCGCCGAGAGAAGCGGGCGCTGTGTGTCCTGCCATGTGTGAATGTCGTAGGGGTAGGTCTCTGGAGGGAACTGAGCCAGCAGTTTGTCGCGCGCCTCGTCCAGATTCGCCCCTTCTTTCAATTTGATTTGAATGGTGGAAACCGACGCATCACCAGTCAGTGGATCCACCATGCCGCGAATCTTTTGTAACTCTTTGAGCGGCACAAACGCGAAGGAAGAATCGTACTCGTGCATGCTGGAAGAATAGAAATCGACCAGCGTACAGTTTTCGCTAATTGGTTTGGCGGCTCCACCAACAGTAGGGAACATGATCTGCACATCGTCACCAGGACGCACCATGTAAAAGTCTTTTAGCTCGCCGTCCTCGCCGATCGTTTTGCGTTTGGCGATGGCAAGTCCAAGAATGATGCCCGTGTATTGGTCTTTTTCTGGATCGAAGAAGTCTTCGAAGTTGGGCTCTTCCCGGAATTTAGCGTGCGTATCAACAGGAGAGAACTTCCGCAACTCCCGCAAGTTGCCTCCGTTTTGCGAATAATGCGTCGGAGCAAGTTTGAGAGCTGAGGGTTTTTCTTCGTTTGCTTTTTCGGGTTGCTTGGCATGTATTGCGGCGAAATCAGGTGCTTTCTCCGGAAGCGGCACATACTGAAAACCAGATTCGCTCATGTTCTTTTCGACCGAAGATCGATTGGGTTCGTCCGGTCCAATAAACGTTGCTTGGCTTGCCGCGATAGGTTGCTCAGACGTGATACTTGCCTCGTGTTGTGCGTTAGCGCCCCCGTTGGCGTGGTGCGCTTCCCAAGCGCGTGAGTGAGCCGCTTGTCGTTCAAGGTACTCAGCGGCTGCAAGGTCATATAGTTTTTCTTGCTCTAGACGGCGGGCTTCGGCGTTCTTGATCTTCTGAACCTTGCGACGACGATAGTCCCACCCCGATTCACCATTCCAGCTTTCGCCGTTTGCGGCCGCCCAGTCAGGATAGCCTTGGTTTTCGAGGTCAAAGGAAAACTGATCGCGCTTGTGCGTGTTTTGCAGATACGGATGAAAATCAGTGACGGCACCAAAAGATTCGTCGTCGATCCCTAACAACATGACCTGTTGCGTCCACTGGCGACCGTTGACTTCAAAAGTCAGCAGCGCTGGATTGCGTACAACGCAGGTCATACTTTCGATGTCGTCCCCCAAAACATCGCGTATGATGCGCGTATGATATTCGGGGTTGTGGATCTGTCCCAGCAGGGGCGCTGCAACTTCGACATCCGACAGGATCCCGTGCAGCCGCGATTTCATTTCGCAAACGAATCCCGACATGACGCTGTTTACGACAATCAACGTCGCCACGCCCAGCGTCACGCTGATGATCGAGGCCAACGCGATAAACCGTGTACGAAGATATCGCCACGACAACAAAAGTTTATACATCGCCAATCCTTGGCAGTTTTATTTCAGTTTGTATCTGGAATAGGCTTCCCGCCTATTCTGGTGGCTTGACTTTCACAGTCAAATTGGCAAACGAACTCATGACTTGAAGCGTCGAGCCACTTTCTCCATTTGCTGCCACGATTGTTACCTTCGCCTAATTTCCGGCCTCCGCCCGAAGCAGCGGAAACAAAATAATGTCGCGAATCGACTGTGAGTTAGTCAGCAGCATCACCAAGCGATCGATGCCGATCCCCAATCCGCCCGCAGGGGGCATCCCGTTTCTCAGTGCCGTCACGAAATCGTTGTCCATTTTTGCCATCGAATCCTCGTCCGACATGCCCTCCAACTGCGTTTCAAACAGTTTTTGTTGCAAATCAGGATCGTTTAGTTCCGTATAGGCGTTGGCGACTTCCATGCCATGGACAAACAGTTCAAACCGTTCCGCAACGTCGGGGTTGTCCGATTTGCGTTTGGTCAGCGGGCAGATGCTGGCAGGATAATCCGTGACAAAAATAGGGCCGACCAGTGCGTCTTCGACCTTTTCCTCAAAAACGTCACTCTTAATGACGTCCGGATGTCGTCCTTCGACATCAAAACCCAGTTCGCTTGCATAAGTTTTTACCGCAGCGGCGTCTTGGGGGTCAACGCCAGTATGCTTCTGGAATAACTCGTCGTAAGTCTTCCGCTCGAACGGTGTCGAGAAATTGATTTCTTTTTCGCCCCACGGTAGAGTTTTGCTAGCACCGATGGTTTTGATCGCATCCGAGATAACGGCCTCTGTCAGATCCATCATCGATTCGTAGTCGCCGTAAGCCTGATAGACTTCCAGCATTGAAAATTCAGGATTGTGCTTCGGGCTGATCCCCTCATTGCGATAAACGCGCCCCAACTCAAACACGCGCTCCATACCACCGACCATCAGGCGCTTCAGGTGCAACTCCAGCGCGATCCGCATATAGAGTTCCATATCCAGCGCGTTGTGGTGCGTGTTGAACGGACGGGCCGCAGCACCACCAGCGATCGAGTGAAGCGTTGGCCCTTCGATTTCGACGAAGCCCTGCCCTTGCAGCGTGTCACGCACGGATTTGACGATACGACTACGATCAAGAAACCGATCGCGCACGCCTTCATTCCACGCCAGATCGACGTAGCGCTTGCGCTGACGGACTTCCGGATCGGTCAGGCCAACGTGCTTGGCCGGCGGTGGGTCGAGTGTCTTGGTGAGGAAATGAATTTTGTCAGCAAAGATCGACAGTTCGCCGGTCTGAGTCCGCCGCAGCATGCCATCGATGCCGATCAGATCACCAAGGTCAAGGCACTGGATCAGTTCCCAGTTCTCTTCGCCGACCTGTTTCTGACCGACGAACAGCTGGATCTTACCGGTCCAGTCTTCGATATCAATGAACTGCAGTTTCCCTTTGTCGCGGTGCAGGACAATTCGTCCGGCGGCGCGTACTTGGGGGCCGTTAAGCTTTCCTTTGCCCTTTTCGGCAGCCCATTGTTTCAGCGGAGTCGTCTCTAGCTCGTCTTCGGTGGGAAGATCAAGCTCGGTACCGTCCTCTAGGATATATTTGACTTCGCCAGCGCGAGCTCGGATATCGCCAATTAGAGATCGATCGTCGAAGCGGTGTCCCCAAGGATCGTGGCCGAGAGAAGTGATTTTCTCCAACTTTCGTCGCCGCGCTTCTTCGGGACTTTCGCCTTGTTGTTCGTTACTATTTTCTTCAGTCATTGAATTGGCTT
>CALKXO010000410.1 GCA_938003615.1 uncultured Pirellulaceae bacterium
TGTTCCATACTGAGCACCTTGGGGTTCTCCGTTGCGAGTTGCCAAATCCCAGCTGGGATAGCGTCTCACGACGGTCTTTCCAAGTACGCCCCCTCTCATGGGGTGATGCCAGTGGTCCCCTTTTGGGCTGCCGCGCTGGCCTCCTTTTACTCTGCCATCTCCACCAGAAAAAATCCCGAGCGCACTGCCGCTCCCGCCCGTTGCTGAACCAGTGAAACACTAACCTACAAAAAAAGTTGTCTCACTATCGTTGACACATTCCGGGGGGGCCAACCTCGTCACCAAAGCGGAATTGTGGCAATACGGCAGTCTTTAGAACTGCGCCGCACCGTTACGCTTCAGCGTTGCCACCCTGTCGTTTCTTCTTTCGCATCTCTTTCAGCTGCTTCTCGCGCTCTTTCTTGCGTTTCTTCAGCTCTTTAGCGGTCAGACGCTTGCCGGTGGACTTCTTCAACTTGGGTAGACCACCATTGGGGTTCATTGCGCCGGCCTGGAGTTTTTGCATCTCCTGCATTTTTTCGGTCGCGCCCATGCCCGCCATACCCGTCATGACGTTTTTCATCATGTCGAAATTCTTCAACAATTCGGAAACCGATTTTACGTCAACACCGGCTCCAGACGCGATGCGCTGCTTGCGGCGAATATCAATCACCGATGGGTCTCGCCGTTCGACAGCCGTCATGGAATCAATCGCGCCAACCATGCGTTTCATCTGACTGGAAGTGTCCGACTGATTCATCATTTTGGAAATATCGCCCATGTTGGGCATCCCCGGCAACAGTCCCATCATCTTCTGCATCAAGCCTGGCTTGGCCATTTTCTGCATGTGGTTGCGAAAGTCGTTGAGCGTAAACTGCCCTTTCTCCAATGCCTCCGCCATGCGGATCTGTTCTTTTTCATCGACCAGTTTGTTGGCTTCGTCGACGAGGGCCAGCATGTCGCCCATGCCCAGAATTCGGCTGGCCATTCCTTCAGGTCGGAAGACCTCCAGATTGTCCAAGTGCTCCCCCGTTCCGATGAACCGAATCGGAACACCAGTCACGTGTTTGACCGACAGCAACGCTCCACCGCGCGCGTCGCCGTCAAGCTTTGTCATGATGACGCCGTTAAGCTCCAGCGTGTCGTGGAATGCACCGGCGCTGCGAACGGCGTCCTGCCCCGTCATCCCGTCCACGACCAGCATCACCTGATCGGGTTGCACATCGCGGTCGATCGTCTTTAGCTGCTCCATCAACTCTTCATCGATCGCCAATCGACCGGCCGTATCAAGAATCACAACCTTTCGGTTTTCAGCTTTGGCTTTTGCAACCGCATTGCGGCAAACCTTTACCGGGTCTTGCTCGCCCTTCTCGCTGTAGACGGGGACTCCCAGTGAATCACCGATCACATGCAATTGGTCAATCGCCGCCGGGCGTTGCAGGTCAGCCGCCACCAGCAACGGTTCAATCTTTTGCTGTTGGAGAAGTTTTGCGAGCTTTCCACAGGTGGTCGTTTTTCCGGACCCCTGCAAGCCACACATCATGATGATGTTGACGTCTTTGTGGAAAGACAATTTGTCGTCTACCGGCCCCAACAATTCGATCAGCTGCTCGTTGACGATGCCGACGACCTGCTCGCTGGGGTCGAGCGACAGCAGAACTTTTTCACCGAGTGCTTTCTCGGAGACACTGGCCATGAAGCTTTTCACGACATCAATACTGACGTCAGCATCCAACAGCGACTGTTCGACCATTTTCAGGCCGTCACGCATGTTGCCTTCGGTCATCTTCCCCTTGCCGCGAAGTGACTTGAAAGCGCCTTTGAGGCCGTCCTGTAGTGAATCAAACATGCTCTAACCCGGGTGGATCACTGGTTTTTGTGCGTAAAAGTGCCGCTGGAAACGAATCCAAGATTCTACACCAAGCCCAGAAATTTTGAAGGAGGCTAGAGCAGTGAGTCTGGTCGGTAATTCCCTGATAACTACAATCCGAATTTTGGCCGTTGCGGTGTCCAAACAACAGGAAAAAATCTAACCAGTTTGCCAACGTTTGCCCCCAAACACGCTATGCTTTCTCCATGCGAGAGATTTCCTTAATTACCGGCCAGCTCCATCGCGCGATCTACAACCTCAACGCCGAGGCCAGACGCGCGGCTGACCAGAAATTTGCAACCGGGCTGAGGGACGCTCCAGAACGCGCGCTGAAGAAAGTCTTTGACCAATTCGAAGAATCTCTGGCCGCGAAGGATTTGCTTGTTCGTCAACGAACCGTTTCGCTGTTGGCGAAATTGATGCAAGCCTTTGACGGACTTCCAGAGTTCGCACGGCAACGATCAATCGATCTGATCAGCGACGGCATCAGCGACAAAAACCCAAGGGTGCGCGAAGGCGCTGTGGAGAGCTATAGTTTGCTACTGGGCAATCTAGATAGCGCGGCGTTGCGGTGGGGCCCAAAGCCCGAAAGTCAGCGTGTACTGTGTCTCTGTCGATTGTTGGAGATTGCGATCAGCGACGTTGACGAAATCGTCCGCGAGGCTGCCGCAATAAGTGTTGGCGTTCAAAAATCAGAGCAGATACAACAGTTCGGTGCTGACTTCCTGCTTGAGAACTGCCAGCACACCAAGTATCGACGCGCTTGCCGTGCAATTGAGTCTTTAGCGGAATTCCCTAGCCAGTGTGATCGGTTCGAGACCAAAGTGCTCCATTTGCTTTCCGATTCCGATGTAAGGTTTCGTCGTTCGGCACTTAAGTGCTGTTTGAGATTGGCCAAGCTTGATGAGCTGTCACTAAAATTGCTCGAAGGCGTGGTGCGGCGAATGTTTGACGGCGACCAAGAGGTGGCCACCCTCGCGGACAAAGTCGCGCGTGCCTGCCACCGAACGCTCAGATTGAAAAACGGAGCATTGGCGTCGGCGCTGCCCTCCTGTTCGAAGCTCGCCGCGGGCGACGAAGACGGCTGGCGGTTACTTGAGACTCATCTGTTCCAGTCACATAAGGAAGAATGCCGGCAGCTATGCAAAGATCGGATCGCATGGCTGAGGGGCCTAAGTTCCAATACCGACGACCAACAACAGACTACAGAAATAACGAATCAGACGACCGCCGAGCTCGTCAAGACGCTCCAACAGCAAGCCGACGGAACAAGTACAAAGGAACTTGGCTGGGCCGTTTCAAAATTCTTTGGCCAAATGGCGGCTTCGGCATAGCAGGTCGTCGTTCCCACTCCAGCTCTCGCTGCGACTCGGCTACGGTGTGTAAGCACCCGGCCATAAGTTTCCAATTGAAAAAGGAACAGTGGCTAGTGCCAAAACGGTTAATGGTGTCTGAAAACTTATGACCTAGTGCTTAGGTTTGCTGACCAGCGGGAAGCTTCCAGCCCTCGGTCTTCAAAAAAATGCGGTCTGCAGAAGGTGGGCTTGGTCGTCGTATTGAGGAAAAGTGAATTAGGGAAACTGATTCAAGGAAACGAATTCGAATAAAGACATCGATATCACCGTGCTTTGCGAAAGGAACAACTGGTACCGGTAGTAGCGGTCTCTCAGAGTTGAGTTGATATGTATTGGGATTCGCGAGAATTTCTGATCTGCCAAGGATCTCTGGCGAAATCCACTACGCGGAACTGGCCATTTCAGCTTTGACAAAACATCAGGTTGCTGAGAGATATTCAATGGTAAGAAACTTCAAAATCCTGTCGATAGTCGGCCTGTTTACCGTCTTGACGTTTACATGTCACAGTTCGGCCAGTGGGATAGCCGATGAGTGGTCGATGCCTGACCCAGCAAACGCAATCCAGCTTTCGTGGGTCAACGGGCCCCCACAGATTCAAGCTTTTCGACCAGAAGATGCTCACACTCAGTTTTCCTGAACGAACCGGCAGCCCATCTCCTTCGATGAAACGCATCTTTGCCGTGGAAACCACGAGGTAGCCACTACCGTACGCTTTAAGCGCTGCGGAATTTCACCATCGTGATCTCGTTGCCCGATGGGCTAAAGGTCACCTCGTCCATGAATGCCTGAATCAAAACTAAACCGCGTCCGATGCCATCCTTGTAGTTTTCAGGATCATCGACGACTGGCACGGTAGAGATATCGAACCCGGGCCCCTGATCCCGAATCGTAAACTTCACTGCCTCCGGCGTGATCAGCGTCCGCACATAAACCTTACGGTCTTTGAAGCGTTCATCAATTGCACGCTGGCCAACATACAGGTTGCTGACCACCGGAAACTGCTCGCGGCTTAATTCCAGATTTCCACGGAACATGGAATTGGTTAATGCGTTTTCAAATGCGACGCCCATCTGAATTCTATGCTGGTTGGACAGTACGCCCTGGGCCATTGCAATCTGCTGAACCATGTCGGTCAGCGGGGCGATGATTTCAGGATCGTTGTCTAAGCTAAATTCAAAATCCGATTTCGTGGTGCACTGAACCAGCTTCTGGTAGCAACTCTCCGTTTCGGCCATTGCCAAAATGTGGCGAACGGTTTGCACCAGATTTTCTGCGAGGTCGGCCTTGGGTACAAAACTACTGGCTCCATTAGCCAACGCTTGAGCCGCGATCGATTCGCTACCGTGAGCCGTCATGAGAATGACAGGCAGATCAGGATAGTTGGAGCTAATCTCGGTGACCAATTGCAGACCATCCAAATCAGGCATCTGTAAATCCGTGACCACCAAATCCGGCACTGACACGCCGATCTGATCGAGCGCATCTCGACCGTTTTCCGCGTAGACCACTTCTACATTGGGGGCGGC
The DNA here is from genome assembly GCA_938003615.1 of uncultured Pirellulaceae bacterium. Lineage (GTDB taxonomy): Bacteria > Planctomycetota > Planctomycetia > Pirellulales > Pirellulaceae > Mariniblastus. Next base: position 4,732 of record CALKXO010000410.1, read on the forward strand.
CTCTAGCAGTCCCCCTGCTAGCCGGCGATCAACCGCTGTGTCGTCGACAATCATTACCGAAGCCATGGAACTCTCCTTTTGAATTCTACCGCAAGCGATCGAGCGAAGAGTTTCGCTTCAAATGCACCGAAGTAACTGACCGTTTTAACCCAGCGGGAAACTCTATTCCAGCGGGTGGCCAATATTTTACGGTCAGCCCACTCGAAAGGCAAAAGAATTCGGCAAGCCCCCAATTCGGTGCCCCTCATCAACCCCGTCCGGCGAAAGTCCACTCACGACGCTTCTTCTGCGGGTTTCCAGCCCTTCTTGATGTATTCCTTCTTCAAACCCTCATACAAGCTTTCAATCTGTTGGGATGAATTCGACACGCGCACCTCCCGGTCCAACGGCGTCTTGCGGGTTGGACTATATAGTGAACCACGAACGCAGGACCGTGGTGTATCTATTTTGCTTCGTATCGTACTGGAGAATCATGCGGTTGATCGAACCGCTGCGTGTGTTTTGAGAAATCACGTCGAAACACGAAATTTCAACGACTCACTTGGGTTCCACCATTTGATAGGCAACGTGACCGGAATTCACTTCGGCATATTCACTCTCCACCACCATGTCGAGCAAATCGCTTAGCATCTGTCGGCGTAGCTCTTGCGAAAACCCACCGCCTACCCGACATAAGACCTGTAACGATCCGTCCTGTCGTGCCACCGCAAGCAGCAGGTCATGCATCATCCCGGCCCGAGCATCGGATGACTCGGTGAACCCAATAACGACGGCGTCAATCGTATGCAGCGGCTTCAGTTTGAAACTACCTGCAGTCTCGAAACGAAGCTTGAGGTAGCATCTCATGTGGCGCCATCTCATGTGGCGGCATCTTATATGGCGCCATCTCATGTGGCGGCATCTCGTACGCCAAGAAATCTTAACGCATCGCTGGTCGCGCTTCCATAACCTGCTTAGATCCACGGCACGTCGATGAGCTGCATGCCCTCGTTTGCGCTAAATCGCCTGAATCAAGGCAAGGCACGCTTGAATCCGTCTCTTTTCCCGGCAAAACTGGCCATTCCGATTCGTCTTGAGTCAAAATCGGTGTTACGGATACAATTTAACGGTATCGATACACAACTTACAGGAGCCTGGACTGACAGCCAGATTGCCTCCCCCACTTGCCATGAGAATCAAGGACGATTCTGTCATGACCCTATCTAAAAAACTCGTTTGCAATTTCGCAAAAATCTATCGCACTGCGTTGTTCAAACCCTTAAGCAAACCCTTAAGCAAATTCTTAAGCAACCCGCTGAGCATGGCACTGTTGGTGATGCTGTTGGGGGCCTCCGTTTCAGTTGCCCAAACTGATCGGCGCGATTCCGAATCCCGATCAAACTTTCGCGCGGTGGACTTCCCCTACCAAGCGATCGTTGGCTCGAACCCTGCATCCGTTTACTCGGGGCCTGACGACGTCCACTACGCCACCGACGAACTGCCCTCCGGCGAGATTGTGGTCGTCTACCGCCATGATCCCAATGGGTGGTGTGCGATTCAACCTCCCGCCGGAAGTTTCAGTCTTCTTCCCGAAGCGGCCGTTGAAAAATTATCCGATGGAATTGGAGTTCTAATCCAAGATCAAGTTCAGGCTTGGGTCGGCACCCGATTGGGCAGCGTCGACAAACCACTGTGGCAAGTGAAGTTGCGTTCCGAGGAAGAGGTGGAGATCATCGGCGAAGCAAGTTGGCCGAGTCCCGATGGCCATTCCACGATCTGGTATCAGATCGCGCCGCCGGCTGGCGAATTCCGCTGGGTCAAGATGGCTGATTTGAAAGTACCGGGCGCCGCAAGTCGTCGACTTCCTGATGACCGAAATCTTGTCGTCGATCAAAGACAAGCACGCAACGCGTTTACTGAAGTCGACATCGACGATGATAGCTATGTCCAACAAGCTGCAGCCTACGGTGATCGCAAATCGAACAAAACACCTCGCACAAAACCACAACCCGATTCTGGATTTGTCTATCGATCAGAACAAAGTGATTCATCAGCACAAAATGCATCTGACGATCCTTACGCCTCTCCGAAGCCGCCTGAGTTGGATGAACGGGCCGACCGAACGCAGCGCCCCACACGTGACACCGAAGCGCTCAACTTTCATTTTCGTCCTATCGGTAAAACAGCCCGCAGCGCATCTGGTGGTTCCAGATTTGACACCAAAAGCAAATCAGCCACCGCCGTGAATCTACCTTCTGTAGCGCACGCGGAAACAAAAATCGATCGCATCAACCGCGCACAAAACAAAGTCGTTCAAGCTACATTTCAAAGTCCGCGCACGCAACAACGGCCTGAATTGTCGGCGCCGGGACAATGGAAGGCAGCCGCCAACAATATCAGTCAGAGAAATCGATCATCCGCTGCTGGGGAAAACTCAAAATCACCCGACTCACTTCTGACGCGGCAACCTACCGCAGGTAGCAGCAGAAGCGGCAGTCGTTTGTCGCCGTGGGAAACAACGCGCGGCAACGAGCGTGGCCCAACCACTCAAGATGCGTTGAGCTTTCAGTGGGACGACAGAGAGGATCTTCCTTTGGCACAATCGGCGGCATCGGTTAGCCGAGACTTTAGCTTGGGAGACGATCAAGCGGTGGTTGGAAGCGCCATGTTCAGTAAACTTTCCCCTCAACTGGCTCAACTGGAAATGGCACTCACTAATGAGATGCTTAAACGACCCAACGAGTGGCAGTTGTCGGATCTTGAACTGACTGTCGAACAAGTTTACTCACAAACACAAAGCCCGGTTGAACGGCTTCAGGCTCAGAGGATTTTGGACAAGTTAAAGAACTGCAGGAAGATTCGCAGTGGATACGCGAAATCATTTCAGGCGTCCGGTGAAACATTTGGCACCAGCCTCTCATCCTCACTACGAGCAGACCGCACAGCGCTTAACGGTAGCGGGGGCTTGGCCGCAGCGCGAGACCGTTTAGGTCGTTTTAACCCTTTAGGTCGATTTAGGGAAGCTCGTCCATACGGACTGGCATCAACCGGTCTGGCATCAACCGGACTGGCATCAACATTTGGCGGCACCGCCAGCACGGACGTGGTTCAAGGAATGGTCGGAACGGGCGTCGACACAAATGTGGAATCCGGAGCGCTCTATGATGCTCATGGGTGGCTTACCGAGCTGGTCAGCGAAGACCGCAACAATCGACCTGTTTACGTGCTGGTAAACGATGAAGGAAAAATTACGCACCATATCGCGCCAAGTCCCGGTTTGAACCTACACCGGTATCTGAAATCCAAAGTCGGCGTCAACGGTCGGCAGGGTTACAACAACGTACTGAAGCTGAGCCACGTCACCGCAGATGCGGTCAGCGAACTGATTCGACGATAGAATATAGTGTGGGACGAATGGTCCATCGCCAATCCAGCGAAGTTTAGAAGCCGAGCTCCTCAGCGTCGTACCACTTCCCGCCGAGATTGAAACGGAAGTCAACTTTCTCAAGGTCATAAGCTGCGATGGCGTCGTCAACCGCGTTGGCCTCTAGTTCTTCTATCTCAGTAAACACCGCGGTGTGGTTTCGCAGCACCGCTTCAGCGCCTTCGCCAAGTGACTGAATCAGATCTAAGTTCTCGACTTCATTGATTGTGACCGTATCTTCTCCACCGGCGCCAATGAAGTGGCTGCGTTGGAGATTTGTCATTCGCAGCATCTGAAGTGTCGTCTCAAACTCAATGTCTTCTGCGCCAATCGTCAACGAGTCTCCGTTGTCACTGCCCTTCAGTGAAACCACGTCGTTTCCAGCGCGTCCATCAATCGAGACTTCATCAAATCCAATCGTTCGTCCCACAGCCAAGCCCTCTCCGGACGACTCCACGAACGTGTCGTCGGCGTAAAAGCGATCGTTACCGTCGGAG
>CALKXO010000411.1 GCA_938003615.1 uncultured Pirellulaceae bacterium
GCAGATCAAGGAAAACACATTGTTGCTGGAGCAGCGTGTTGAGAAACGTACACGTGAAATCTTTGAAACGCGCGATCTGGTATTTTTCACGTTGGCCCGATTGGCGGAATCGCGCGATCCTGAAACGGGTGAACACCTCGAGCGCATCGAAGGTTACACCGGAATGCTGGTCAACTGGTTGGCCGAAAATGGACCTTACCAAGATCAGATAGACGATGCCTACCAAACGGAACTGTGTCGTTCTAGTATTTTGCATGATATCGGCAAAGTTGGCATTCCGGATAGCATCTTGCTTAAGCAGGGCCCTTTGAGTACTGATGAGTTCGAGATCATGAAACAGCATTCTCGTATTGGAGCAGAGGCGCTGGAGGATTCAGCCCTCAAGTCTAAGTCATGTAAATTTCTTTCGTTGGCCGCTGAAATTGCGCGTTACCATCACGAAAAGTTTGATGGTTCGGGTTACCCAGAGGGCCTTTCAGGACACGCGATTCCCCTGTCAGCACGGATTGTTGCCGTTGCTGATGTGTTTGACGCATTGACATCCGAACGCATTTACAAACGTGCGATGGAATCCGAAGAAGCTCGGGAGCTGATCGTTGGCGAATCCGGCAAACATTTCGATCCTGAGGTTGTCAGAGCTTTCGAAGCTTCTTGGGAGATGTTTAAAGCCCGCGCAGACGCTCCTAAACCATCGCCGAAAATCCCGTTGGTCGCAGAACTTGTACAGCAGGGCCTGATCGCCCAGTCTATTGCCCCCGGTTAGTACAAGCACCCGTTTAGCACGATTAATATCCCAAGTGATTCCAATAAGCGAAACCAAGCCCAGCCTCAACCTAACCCCCAGCACTATGTCTAATTCACTTTCTCTGCATCAGCAGCAATTTTTTAATAAGACCTGCGAGAGAATCTACTTTCGCGATCAAAATCGAAAACTGACTTGGGCCAATCATTCTTTTCTCGGCGATATCGTCTCAGACAATGCGAGCAGTCGGATTGGCACCACTCTTGCCGAAATTGAGATGGAAGAGGTCATCGCTGACATTCTTGCCGAGGCTGAAGAAGCGGTTTACGACAATTACGAGTCTCAAACACGCGTTCAAATGCGTGGCTCGATAGGGAGTTCCGAAGTCACGATCTCCTTGGAGTGCCATCCAGTCTACGCTGAGAATGGGGATTTTGAAGGTATCGTTGGCCAATATCGTATCGACGAAGTCAGCCAGTATTTGGGCTATGAGAAGACTCTGGTTGATAGCCTGATGAAAAGCAGCCAAGACTTAATCTACTTCAAGGATAGGAACTCGAAGTTTACCCGAGTCAGCGATTCGATGATTCAGCGTTTGGGGGCCAAAGATATGGAAGATGTCATTGGCAAAAGTGATTTCGATTTCTGGGACCAAGAATGTGCCCAAGGCTTCTATGAAGACGAACAGGAAATCATCGCTACCCGCATACCGATTACGGGACAATGTGGAGAAGAGCTTCGCAATGATGGCGAACTGAGTTGGGTTATTTCCTCAAAAATGCCATTGATTGATGATGACGACCAAGTCATTGGAACCTTTGGTATCAGTAAAGACATCACTGAACTGAAACAAACCGAGATCAAACTAGAGAGCACTCACATGCAATTGTTGGATGCTTCTAGGCAGGCTGGAATGGCGGAGATTGCAACCAACGTTATCCATAACATTGGTAATGTGCTCAACAGTATCAATGTTTCTATTGCCGTGGGGCGTGGGTTGGTCAAAAACCAGAATGTGGCGAACTTGCGGAAGGCCGCTGAACTGTTGGAAAAGAACGCCAACACCAGCGGATATCTAGTCGATGATCCGAAAGGAAAAGTCTTACCGAGTTTTATTCAGCTCTCTGTAGAGACGTTGGAAAACACGCAAGAACAATTGCTTTCTGAGTTTGAAAATCTGCGAAAACATCTGGAACACGTTAAAAACGTCGTTTCAATGCAGCAGAAGTACGCAGGTTCCCAACACATTCTGGAGAATGTCAACGTTGCTTCATTGGTGGAAGATGCCATCCAGATTGGCGAGAGAACGCTCCATGAATCTGGTGTTAACTTGGTCAAGTCTTTCGACATGAACATCGAAGCGCAAGTTGAGAAGCATAAAGTTCTGCAGATAATCATCAACCTGATCCGCAATGCAAAGCATGCTTGCGAGGACCATGAGGATGGACCTAGAAAAGAAATCTCAATTAATATCGATTCATCTGCAGGAAATTTCTTTACGATTGAAATCGTAGACAATGGAATTGGCATCGCGGCAAACAATCTAACCAATATCTTCAATCATGGCTTCACAACAAAAGAAACAGGTAAGGGGTTTGGTTTACACAGCTGTGCCAATTCGGCCAGAGAAATGGGTGGCTCACTCATCGCCACCAGCGCCGGTATAGGCACAGGGGCGTCGTTTGTGTTGACCTTACCCATCCAACCGAAAGTGCGAAGGCAGCATGAATCCATCGATAGCATTGGTGACACCGTAGCAGATGCTCCACTGCCCCCCGAAATCGCAGCGCTGATCTAAGGCGTTGGTCGTTGGTCTAAGGCGTTGGTCGCTGATCTAAGGCGTTGGACAACCAGATGCAGATGCTGGAACGTCTACCTGTTTCAGTTGAGCCGGCAGGCAGCTGTCTGGGAACCCTTGGAAACAAACGGGCTTGGTAAAGCGATAGATCGAATGGTGTCCGATCGAAGTGAAGTAACTGTGGGTCGTCGCCGGGTAGGGGCCACCGTGGTGCATCGCGTTACAAACCTCAATCCCCGTTGGGAAACCGTTAAAGACGATCCGTCCAACCTTCCGCTGGAGAATTCGTACCAGGGCTGCATTGTCTTTCAGGTCTTGGTCAGTGCCGTGAATGGTGGCGGTCAAATGGCCATCAAGACTTCTGGCGTATTCAATCATTTGGTCGGTTGACTGACACTTGAAGACAATCGAACTGGGGCCAAACACTTCTTCAGAAACTTCTTGTTTGCCGATTTGGCTAACATCAGATTCATAGATGTTGCACGTTGCCTGATGGGAGTCGGCGATTGGAGGTTGGCCGGACGATCCCACGCGATTGATGCCTTCCACGCTGGCGATACGTTGCTGTCCCTGTTCAAAGGCCGCGTGAATGCCGGGATGCAGCATCGTCGCAGGAGCAACGTCTTCCGCTGCATCTTTCACCGCCGAAAGAAATGCGTCCAAGTGTACGCCTTCTACCCCAAGGACAGCGCCTGGGTTGGTGCAAAATTGCCCGACGCCCAAATTGACGGACTGTATCAACCCAGATGCTATTTCATCCGATCGGAGCTCGAGGGCACCGGGCAAAAGGAACACAGGATTCAAACTTCCCATCTCCCCGTAAAACGGTACCGGGTTCTTACGCTGATTAACTGCATCAAACAACGCGCGACCGCCCTGAAGTGATCCAGTGAAAGCAACGGCAGCAACTTTGTCGTGCTGGACCAGTTCAGCACCGGTGCGGTTCGTTTTGCCGTGCACCATTGAAAACGTGCCCGCCGGCAGTCCAGATTCTTCTACGGCCGCCGTAATCACAGACGCGATAATCTCACACGTTCCCGGATGAGCAGGATGAGCCTTGACGACGACAGGACATCGCGCTGCCAATGCAGAAATGGTGTCTGTGCCGGCAACAGAAATCGCCAGCGGAAAATTACTGGCACCAAACACGACCACTGGGCCAACGCCAAAAAGCATTGTTCTGACATCTGGTTTGGGAGGCACACGCGCTGGGTCACCTTCATCAATTCTTGGCTGGCGCCAGAGTTCATTACGAGCCATGTCTGCAAAGATACGCGTTTGATTGCATGTGCGGCCCCGCTCACCTGTCAGTCGCCCCATGGGAAGCGCCGTCTCCGCGTGGGCGCGTTCCAGAAGTACTTCGCCGACGGATTCCAAACCATCTGCAATTGCTTCTAACAATCCGGCGATGGTTGCGCTGCTGGCCGTCTGCAAAGCGTCGTAAGCCTCATCGGCCGCGATGAGGGCTTCGTCAATCTCAGTTGCGTCCGCTTCAGCGAACGGTACATCCAGCGTTTCGCTGTTGGCAGGATTGATCGCCTGAAAAGTTTCTGTCGCCGATGCGGTGCGGCGGCCTGCAATGAAATGTTGTCCGGTAAGTTTCACAATTTCCTCGTCGGTTATCTCTTGGTTGGTTGTTTTGAATGCTGAACATGAAATCGACTCCTCGATTGTCAGTCCATCGAATTGACCAACTTTCCGATTCCATCAATTTCGATCTCTACCACGTCCCCCTTTTCCAACGAGAATTCGTCTGGTGGAATAATTCCGGTTCCCGTCATCAGCAAGCATCCATTGGCGTGCGAGTTGTCTCGGAAAAGGAATTCTGCCAGCTCCTCAAACCCGCGTTTGATCTGGGCGATCTCGGTCTGATCTTCGAAAACAGTCTTTTCTGAGCGGGTAATTTTCATTTTGATCCGCGCATCTTTGGCTGGCGGAGCTTTGGCAACTAAAATCGCAGGGCCAATTGAGGCGCAACGATCAAACGATTTTGCTTGCGGTAAGTACAACGGATTCTCGCCCTCGATGTCGCGGCAGCTCAGGTCATTGCCTACCGTGTAACCAATGATCTTTCCGGCCGCTGTGATGACGAGGGTCAGCTCGGGTTCTGGCACGATCCATTTTGAATCGCTTCGGCGGTGCATCACGTCGCCCGGACCAACGATGCGCTGAGCCGTGGCTTTCATGAAAATTTCGGGGCGCACCGCATCGTAGACCCGATCGTAGAAATCTCCCCCTCCGGCATCCTGAGACTCTTCCATCCGGGCGGTTTTGCTGCGGAAATAAGTCACGCCGGCAGCCCAGATCTCTTGGTCGGTGATAGGCGCTAATGGTGTCTGTGCCGCGGACTCAAGTGATGCATCTGCTTCGAGGCCGGGCAGCACCTGGGTCAGCGTATCAAACAAAGAGTCATCGTTGACCAAGTCGTTCCATGGGCGATCAATGAAATACCATGAGTCGTCGGCGTGTAGGACAGGCCCAGTCGGCGTTCGGTAAAGCAGCATGAGGTATTACTTTTGGGTTCGGCGTTTTTGAGTTTTCCCGAGCATATCCGACAATATTTCGAGTCGGGATACCACATAGTGTCTGTCTAACAGAAATTTGCGACGTTCGACAACTAAAACGGGAGGTAAGGCAACGCATACCAAAGCGCCATCGCCAGTCCGAATCCAAAGACTGACACAACCGTCGAAATGACGGTCCAAGTCTGAAACGTTTGCTTTTCGGTCATCAACATGTAACGACTGACCATCCAAAAACCACTGTCGTTGACGTGTGATACCGCTGATGCTCCCGCAGCAATCGCTACCACGACCAACGCCAATTGAGGCTGTGACAAGTCGCTTGCCATTCCCGACATCAGTCCACCAGCGGTGACCATCGCAACGGTTGCGGAGCCTTGAGCGACACGAACGAAAACTGCAAAAAGATAAGCCAACACTAAGACATGAATCCCCCAATTCTTGCAAGCCACGCTTAGCGCTTCACTGACGCCACTGTCTCCCATGATCCCTTTGAACACACCACCGGCGCCGGTAATCAGAATGATAATTCCTGCAGGGCCAAGCGATTTTGTCATCACATCCATTAGTACGGCCTTGTCATAGCCGCGGCCGTAACCCAGATAAATCAACGCACCGAGTGTGGCCAACAATAGGGCAATAATTGGGTGGCCTAAAAACAACAGTCCCTTTGTTACGATGCTTGACTCTGAGATCTTGGTACTGACGGCAGCTTCATATGCTTTCTTTCGTACTTTTGGATTCTCTTGATCTTCAACCGACAGAGATTCCACGATAGCCGTACGCTGAATGTCTTTGGCTACGTTTTCTTTGACAATGGTGCCAGTAAAAATCAGTGCAATCGGCAATCCAATTAAAGTCAAAATAGAGGCCAAACTTGGGAGCTTCGAGTCGTCCTCTTCAGCCGCATCGGCTGTCTCATCGAACGCCGCCGGCGGCGCGATGTAGAGTCTATCCGCCATGAATTTGGGAAGCAGGATGCCGCCGATGATCGCCGTTGGAAATCCAACGATACAACCAAACAAAATTACCCAGCCAAGGCCGACTCCCATTTCGTAGGCGACCCACACAGGTCCCGGTGTGGGTGGCACAAACGCATGTGTAACCATCAATCCGGCAAGCAACGGTAAACCGAATGCCAAAACCGACTTTCCTGTTTTTCGAGAAAGTGCGTAGACGATCGGCGCAATAATCACCAACGCCACATCAAGGAAGACTGGAATCGAAATGACAAACCCCGTGACAACCATCGCCCAAGAGGCTCGCTTTTCGCCGAAAATTCTTAGCAGCGATTTTGCTAAACTCTTGGCTCCACCCGAGTGCTCGAGCAGCGATCCAAAGATCGCTCCAAGCCCAATAATTGTCGCGATGAACCCAAGGCTGCCCGCCATGCCAGCTTGAATCTTGTCGCCGATGGTTGCTAACTCCAGCGTGCCAGCGCCACCGGTTAACTCTTTGGACGATCCAATCGCTACAAAGAGGCTGGCCAAAATCAAAGCCAGAAACGCCTGCATGCGAAATTTCAAGATCATGAAAAGCAGTATGAAAACTGCAACAACCAGAAGTGTCAACAAATAGCCCAGCGACAACGAATCTTTCGCGGGTGACTGTTGAGCGACATCTTGAACGGCAAGCAGAGGCGCAAAAAAAAGAACGGCATTTAAGTGCATGTTGGGCTCCGGGGCAAATAAAATGACGGCACCTCGCTGAGGACCGTATGACGATCTAGCAAATGTTCCGCATAACCGAAAGGAATCGAATTGAAACTTCCCGGTTTGACAATTTGGTTTACCTTATGCTAATTGTATTCCTTGCCTATCACAATGATTGAAACGTACTGGTCTGTTTCGAATTGATTCAAAAACTGCTTTCGCTGCGTAAAACTACAATGAACCACTTCGAAACAGATGATCTCTCGATTTTCAATGTGCAAACTTCCGCCGACGGGCCGGTTGGATCATTGCCGCTGACTGACGAGATGCTGCGCCATCGTCCAAGTGGCGATCTTTTTGGTTGGACGCAGGACGCGGCAATGGGCTGGGAACCGGCTCAACTGGCGCGCGATGAGTACCTGATTCTCAGTACGATGGGCGGTATGCGCGCCCCCGACGGAAAACCAATTGCGCTGGGCTACCACACCGGCCACTGGGAACTTGGACTGCTGGTCAAAGAAGCTGCCGATCGCATTAAGGCGCGTGATGGCATTCCCTTCGCGGGTTACTGCAGCGACCCCTGCGACGGTAGGTCTCAAGGGACGACCGGGATGTTTGATTCATTGGCTTATCGCAACGATGCTGCAATCGTCTTGCGCCGTTTGGTTCGTTCGTTGCCGACCAACAAAGGTGTCATGGGCGTTGCCACTTGTGACAAAGGTCACCCCGCGATGATGATGGCGTTGGCTGGCATCCGGAAGATTCCGTGCATTGTTGTGCCAGGCGGAGTTACGTTACCCCCGACGCGCGGCGAGGATGCTGGAAAGATTCAAACCATTGGCGCGCGATACGTGCATGACATGATCTCGCTGCAAGAGGCTGCTGAGATGGGTTGCCGCGCCTGTGCGACGCCCGGTGGAGGCTGTCAGTTTCTAGGAACTGCCGCGACCAGCCAAGTCGTGGGAGAAGCCATTGGATTGTCGTTGCCTCATTCAGCACTGGCCCCCTCAGGTCAGCGGGTCTGGTTGGACATCGCGCAGAAATCGGCTGACGCGCTGATACATCAACGAAGAAAAGGCATCAAGGTCAGTGATGTTGTCACCGAAGCGTCTATCAAAAACGCGATGGTACTGCATGCCGCGATTGGAGGTTCGACCAATCTGCTGTTACATATACCCGCCATCGCTCACGCGGCCGGTGTCCGCCGACCCACGGTGGAAGACTGGATCGAAGTCAACCGAACAACGCCGCGTCTGGTTAGCGCTTTGCCCAACGGTCCTATCGACCATCCAACCGTGCGCGTCTTTCTGGCCGGCGGTGTTCCTGAAGTTATGCTGCATCTGCGTGACCTAGGGTTGTTGGATACGACCGCCTTGACCGCCAATGCACTTACGTTAGACGAAATGCTCGATCAATGGAAAATCTCAGAACGCCGGCAGCGATTGCGAGAGCGTCTGCGTCAGCAGGATGGCGTCGATCCCGATACTGTGATCTTCGATCCATCATCTGCCGTCAAAGCGGGCATGACCGGAACGCTCGTTTTTCCAAAAGGGAATATTTCGCCCGATGGGTCGGTGGTCAAGGCAACCACCATCGATCCATCAATGCTCAAGGACAACGTGTTCGAGTTCTGTGGTCAAGCGCGCGTCTTTCATTCTGAATCTGCTGCGATCGACGCGATCAAGGGACATTGCAGCAAACAAGTGGAGGCCGGAAACGTTCTCGTTCTCGCGGGCTGTGGTCCGTCCGGAACCGGCATGGAAGAAACCTATCAGCTGACCGCAGCACTCAAGCATTTGCCGTGGGGTAAACAGGTGCCGCTGCTGACCGACGCGCGCTTCTCTGGTGTTTCTACTGGCGCGTGTATCGGCCACATTGGTCCCGAAGCGCAGGCGGGAGGCCCGATTGGAAAGGTGAAAGATGGCGACTGGATTGAGATCCGCATCGATCGCACTGCGATCACTGGCCATATCAACCTGATCGGGCACGGGGACACGGTCGAAGACGCTGCTTGGGGAACCGAGGAACTCCAGTCGCGCGCGATGGGCCCGTTTGAGCCACATCCCGAACTACCCGATGACACCCGCCTCTGGGCAGCGCTCCAAAATGCAGGAGGCGGTACTTGGGGAGGCTGCGTCTACGATGTTGAGCAAATCTTAAAGAAGCTTGGGCTGTAAACCCGTCGGCATCCAATGGTTTGGCCTTCCAAACTGTGGTGCTCTGGTAGAATTGGGCGATCTTGAATTTTCTTCCTGAAACCCACCATCGCAATGTCTGACGATACGATTCTTGGCCGCGTTATAAGTTTGTTTTGCTCGATTCTTCTTGCGTTCATTTCGACCGATAGCGCTTTCGCGCAGGCTGCTCAGACCGATCGATCCGGTGGCGATTTCGTCAGGCAGTTACAAAGAGAAGCGGTCGAAACCAAGAAGGCCGACTGGATTCACTGGGGCGACAAGCCGGGCGATTTCAGCAACTGGGATCAACACTCTAACCGGCTGATCCCAGTTTACACGTTTGGTATGTCGCTGGATTCTATTGATGGTGACAACAGCGTCTATCGGAGCAAAAAGAAAATCGAATCGCTGTACCAGACGTTGCCCCAAGGAACGTTGAACAAAAAAGCAGTGTACTTCGATCAAATACAATTGTACGATCTACAACAATCGGCCATTAAGGCTGGCAAAAAGAACATCATTGTTCTTCTGTTTGACGGGATGGATTGGCAAACTACTCAGGCCGCCGCGATCTATCGTCGACAGTCCGTCACCTATACCAAGGGACGCGGCGACGTACTGTCTTTCCAAACCTATGATAAAGCGGAAACGGATTTTGGTTTTTGTGTTACTAGCTGCCACAACGGCGGGTCGAGTCAGAATGTCGATTCTCAGACGGTCATCAATCAGGGGGGCAATCGCAGTGGTGGCTATAATGCTGAACTCGGAGGCTCGGAGCCTTGGACACGCTCGGCGAGTTCTACCTATCTGATGGGGCGCCACAAAGGGATGGCTGACGTGTATACGGATTCTGCTGCTTCCGCTACCTCTATCACGACCGGAAAGAAAACGTTCAACGCGGGCATCGCAGTTGATTACAAGGGCAACCAGCTAGAGACGATTGCGCATCAATTGCAGCGGGCCGGTAGGTCCGTTGGCATCGCCACCAGTGTGCCAATTTCACACGCGACACCAGCGGCAGCCTATGCTCACAATGTGACTCGAAATGACTATCAAGACCTTGCACGCGATATGCTTGGCCTGCCGTCTGTATCTCACAGAGATGCACCTCTGCCAGGCATGGACGTGGTCATCGGTTGCGGTTGGGGCAGCGAAAAGAAAGACGATTTCAAGAAGCAGGGAAAAGACTTTGTTCCCGGAAATAAATTCTTAACGGCAGAAGATCTTGCGGCTGTTGATGTCACAAACGGCGGCAACTATGTCGTCGCCACTCGTACCGAAGGCCAGAAAGGGGGGGCTGTTTTGGCTGCTGCAGCCGAGAAAGCAATCAAGCAAAACAAGCGCCTGTTTGGACTCTTTGGGACTCATGGCGAACATCTACCCTACCAGACCGCAGACGGAAATTTCGATCCGACGCGTGGCGTTAAATCTGCCGATCGCTACAAGCCAGAGGATATCGAAGAGAATCCACTGTTGGCAGACATGGCGACGGCCGCTCTGGATGTTCTGGGGCCAATGAAAAAGGGTTCTGGCTAATGGTGGAGGCGGGCGATATTGACTGGGCCAATCACAACAACAATATCGACGATGCGATCGGTTCTGTTTTTAGCGGAGAGTCTGCCTTCGACGCGATCACAACGTGGGTTGAAAAAAACAGTTGCTGGGAAGATACTTTACTTATTGTCACATCCGACCACGGCCATATGATGACGCTAGACAAACCGAAAAAACTGGTTCGTCAAAAAACTGCTGACGTAGCACCGACTGATTCGGAGACAACGTCTTGGCAGCCAACTGCCAAGTAATTAAGCAGACAGCCAATTAGAATGAGTTGCACGATTCACCGCCGCTTAGCCGCGCCGATGTGCTCCGATGCAACCGCGCCCAAAGATAAACAAACAGAAAGCCTATTATGCCATCCGCATCCGCCCGTCATATCCTTGTTGAACTTGAAGAGGTCTGCCAAGATCTGAAAGACCAGATCGAAGCCGGTGCTGAATTCGCCGATGTCGCGGCAGAATTTTCTGCGTGCCCGTCTGGAAAATCAGGTGGAGATCTTGGCAAATTTGGCAAAGGCCAAATGGTTCCAGAATTCGATAAAGTTGTTTTCTCAGAGGAACTGAACAAAGTTCACGGTCCTGTGAAAACTCAATTCGGCTACCACTTGATCGAAATTACCGAGCGGGAGGATGTTAATTAGGGCGATCTGATAAAATCTGAAGTAAGCAATCTGAACTAAGAAATCCGATTTAGGTATGGACTGGGCGAAGTTAAAAAATCGCCGTTGGAAATTTGGCGAGTCCAGTCACATGTCGCAATGCAGAGTTAGGCTAGTGTCTGTCGGTAAACCTATCTTGACCTAGTTTCGGTTTGCCGGAAGGTCCAATTTTGGATGAGTTTTTTGATGGCGACAGGGGAAGGTCGGGCTTTGGGCTGTCAAACAGGTAATTTCCGTCGGTCCAGCGCA
>CALKXO010000412.1 GCA_938003615.1 uncultured Pirellulaceae bacterium
CATCCTCAAGGAGCTTCAGTACCAGAGCTCTTTGGAGTTGGACCCGAAGTCGTTCGAGCGGCTCGCACCGATCCCGTTAGCCGAAGAGATCATCGTTCACGCGCGACAGGATCTGGTTCGGCGGCTGGACGGGTACGAGTTGGAGCACAATGATCTATTCGTAAAGGTGGTCAATGTGATTCAGAAAACGTTTATGCCGATCATCACCCGGCATGCGCTTTCCGGTCGCGCGACGGTGAATTCGGAAGACGAAATCTTCTCCGAACCTCTGGCTTTGTCGATGCTGATCGACATTTTCTCTGAGCGTGGCTTTCATGCGACAATTGACAAGACGATCCGCGAGATCCCCGAACGCATTGACCTCAAAACGGGCGAGATCATCAAACGTCAAAAATCAGTCTATCGGATCCACATTCGCTTCAAAGGGTCGGCAATTCGTCGCGGATAAAAGCGTCGTTGAGAATCGTCGTTGACCGCTCCGCGGTCTTGAGCGCAAACGCAGTAACATACCAAAGCAGCTAACACCTTCGGTGTTAGCCAATTCCAGTCCTACACGTACTTCTAGCCATCTAGATCGTCTTGCTCACTCGCCTGCGCTGCGTGATCGGACTTTTTTCGTTGCATGTAGTCTTCGATCAACTGCTTTCGGTTGACATCCTTCTTTCGCGCGATCGCCTGCAGTCCGACCGAATACATATCGATCAAGGCAATCCCAAAGATTGCCAATAGCGTCAACAGGATGATCAAGATCAGGCTGGCGAACTGACGCGGTTCAGTGATCCATTTCAGGCATGCGATCATCACTCCCAACGAAGAGATCAAACCGGCGACGACGATCCGGCGGCGATACTTGCGACTCTCAAAGATTATCTCAGTGCGTTTCAGGGGTTGATCAAACGTTTCTTTGTAGCCCCGTTGGTGAGAAAACATAGCCAGCAACCCACCGATGAACGTCCCGATTCCAAGCAACAGAGCAAGCTCACGCGATGTTTCAGTTGCCGCGATCAAAGGGTAGCAGAAAAAATCGATCATTTGACGTGTCTAAGGTGACGGTTGGTTCTTGGCGAGTTGCTGCATTTCAGTCAGCCATTGTAGCAGCACCGATCCGACAGTGCCGAGCGATTCGGCAGAGCAATTTTTGACAATATCAGCCTCAGTATGCCAGTAAGCATGTTTGCGTCTGGGCGAGGGAAAGTCAAAATCAATAATGTCACATGTGGGAATGCGCGCGATCTGGTTGAGCGGCAAATGGTCGTCACGCAACTTGTGCTTTTGCTTCGGCACAAACGCTTTGGCCTTCATTCGCGCCGCCACGTCCCAGATGCTTTTCGTCAGACGAGGAGCGTAAATCAGGCTGTTGCCTTCATAGAAAATCTGCAGGTTTTTATCACCCACCATGTCGATCAAGATCGCGAAGACGTAGCGCGAATCGGCTGCGCGAACCGGACCGCGTTGTGCACGTTGATTGAAGGACACTTTCGGTTCAGGAGTACGGCCCGTCCGAACGTACTCCTTCGAGAAATAAGTCGAACCAAGAAACATGGGATCTCGCCTAGCCACGTAAACAAATTCCTCACCATCGAAAAACGCAAAATCCACCCCGTATTTTCCATCGTCGGTTTTAGAATTCCAATTCGAGGCCCCCCCGACAGTCCTCACTTCGACAGTCCTCATTTCCCTTGGAGCCATTGCTGCTTCATCCGATTCCGTTGCTTCAATGACGGGCGCTAACTGACGGCCCAGTTCGCATAAAACGGCCACTCCGCTGCCACCATCATTGGCACCAATAAAAACACCATGGGGATTGTGGCGATCGAGATCAGGATAGGGCCGCGTATCGTAGTGACAACAGATCAATAATCGCTTGCTGCGATGCGGGTGGAACCGAACGATCATGTTGGCCAATTCAGCTTGACGACCGTCGCGCGGATTTCGAGCGACAAAGGGTTGCATGAATACCTCAACGCCAAGCGATGCAAAATGCTGACGGAGGTAGTCTTGCTGCTGCGTCATGCCGCGTGAGGTGCTGAAGCGACGCCCGAACGCACAAACATTTTCCAGATGTGCGAAAGCTTCTTTTTCGTCAAACGCCGGCTCAGTCTTTGAGCCGCCCGAAACGGCAACGGTCTGCGCAAAAGAATTACTGATCCCGTCTAAAGAATTCGCCAAACCAAACAACAGAAATACGCACGCTGAGATGGAAACGAAATTCCTGTTCGTGATTGGATTTCCAGCGCCGGTCGGATTCCTTAACGAGCCTACGAACCGTTCAAAGATGCGCTTGTCTGTCATGTCGTCGGCAGCAAACTTTCGTCGCTGCCCTCAAGTTTTTCATCACACGTGCAAATCGTCACTTTACTGGTAGTGATCCCGTTTGAGAAAGCCAATTGCTAAACTCTGCCTGCAATCTCATGGAAAGTTAGCCAACGGTCGGTTTTCTTTCCCAAACTGCCCAGCCGAACGAAAATTTGCCAACATTTCTTCAAAATCAAAGTATTTGACAACAATCTTAAGGCTGAAAGCATCCCCAATATGCGAAAAGTCCTGTCGGCACAGGAGAGGCGGTGAAAGGTACGCCCCAGCTTAAAGGCAGTAATTGGGGCTTCAGTGGATCACGAGACTGATTTTTTTCGTGCGACACCTTTGCCAGGCTGTTATAGTTGAATGAAACGGTGTGGCTGTATTTCCATGGGCACTTTGGAACTCCACGCACAATTACTCTCCCCTCATACAAATTTTAGGTTTTGCTCAAATAAAACAACAACTTTTTCGAATCGTTTGTAGCACCTGAATTAATTGGGACGTACTGTTGATTTCAACCAGCAGTCATCGAGTTGAATTGAAACCAAGAACAGCCTGACGGACTGTTCCGTTTTATTGGAGACGTGTGATGCTTGAAATCAAACATCGAACGACCGGCAAGCGGTTACTGAAGGTGAAGAACTCTTCGCTCAAAGGCTGCAAGCTATCCGGCCTCGACCTTGTGGGAGCTGACTTCCGCGGGCTCGATTTTTCTGCATGCCGAATTACAGGTTGCAATCTTAGCGACAGTGACTTCACCAACGCAAAACTGGTGGGCTGCAAGATGGACAATTGCGTTGTAAAGCGCGCCGATTTGACAAGCACGGATTTACGTAACGCAGACATTTCCGACAACGTAATGGAGTTAAGCAAATTCATCAGGTGCAATGCGGAGAATGCCAAGTTCCGTCATTGCAGGATCAACCGCGGAGTCTTTGCCAACGGAAACTTTAGGAAGGTTGATTTCTTTTTCGCAGACTTACGAGGTAGCTTCCGAAGCGCTGATCTCGAAGGCGCTAATCTGTTTGGATCTGATCTGACAGGAGCTGATTTCACCAGCGCCAATCTTCAAAAGGCAAACATGACCGATGCCAAGATTGCCCGAGCCATTTTCTCGTATGCGAAGATGCAAGGGTCGATCGGCACCAACGGCCAGCCTTGGGGATTCGCCATCAAGGGTAATCACGACAAGAAGCCTTGGTGGAAAGTCTGGAACGACGCGACGGCGTAGAAAACCGGCCGAGGTACAGCTTACACGGTCCGCCTCAGTAGGTTTAAGGGATTGCAACCGCGAAAAACGCGAAATGAACGAAAGTCAGAATCGGATTGCGGACGTTGTTTCGAAGACAATTTCTAGCTGCATACTTTTCGCATATTTCGTTTCTTTCGCGCTTGTAAAAATCACTTCTGTTCGCGTACGATTCGTTCCCATTCGACCTTTGGAAAGTGACCAAAGTTCACCAACAAGCCAAGTTTGTGACCAGTCGCTTTGAGGTAATTATGAACCTGCGCTCGATGTTCGTCGACCAACTTGGACACTGCTTTAATCTCGAGAATAATTTTGTCGAAGCAGATAAAGTCAGGCTTATAAACTTGCCTCAGTTGCTGGCCTTTGTACATCAGTTTCAATTCTGCTTGCGCTGAGAATGGAATGGTTTGACATTTGAATTCAATCGACAGACATTCTTGATAGACCGGCTCAACAAAACCGCACCCCTTGTCTTTATAGACTTCAAAGCACGCGCCCATAATTTGGTAGCTCTCGTCTTTGTGAATAATGTCCATGCTTGACCTCAACTTGCAAAAAGTACTGAAAATTTAAAACGCGAAAAACGCGAAATGAACGAAAGTCAGAATCGGATTGCGGACGTTGTTTCGAAGACAATTTTTGTAGCTGCATACTTTTCGCATATTTCGTTTCTTTCGCGGTTGTAAAAATCACT
>CALKXO010000413.1 GCA_938003615.1 uncultured Pirellulaceae bacterium
GTTGAAAAAATCTTCAACAAGAACGCGGTCGGCAACACACCGGGCAAAGTTCTTCATGCGGGTTCAGACGTGCGCGTCGAGGTCAACATCGTTGGCTCGCAGGACACGACTGGCCTGATGACGTCGCAAGAACTGGAGATGATGGCCGCCACGGTGATCTCGCCAATCGTTGACGGTGCCTATCAATCCGGCTGTCACACGGCGTCGGTTTGGGACAAGAAATCTCAAGAGAACATTCCGCGATTGATGAAGTTTATGAACGACTTCGGCCTGATCACCGCGCGCGATCCCAAGGGCAAGTATGCTCCTCTGACTGACGTCATCCATAAAATGCTCAACGATCTTGCCGTCGATGACTGGGCCATCATTTTTGGCGGTGACTCCCACACGCGCATGTCCAAGGGCGTTGCCTTCGGTGCCGATTCTGGAACGATAGCGCTGGCTCTGGCCACAGGCGAAGCGTCGATGCCGATCCCTGAATCGGTCAAGGTTACCTTCAAAGGGAAAATGCATGACCACATGGATTTCCGTGATGTCGTGCACGCGACTCAGGCGCAGATGCTGGACAAATTCGACGGCGACAACGTCTTCCAAGGCCGCATCATTGAGGTTCACCTTGGTACGCTGCCGTCAGACCAAGCGTTCACATTCACTGATTGGACGGCCGAGATGAAGGCCAAGGCTTCGATCTGCATTTCCCAAGACGACACCTTGATCAAATCGTTGGAGATCGCCGCAAGCCGTATTCAGGTGATGATCGATAAGGGAATGGACAACGAGAAAAAAGTTCTTCAAGGCTTAATCGACCAGGCGCACAAACGCATCGAGGAAATTCGTTCGAGTACTAAACCGGCGTTGACTCCAGATCACAATGCAAAATACTACGCGGAATTTGAAGTCGATCTTAACGTGATTGACGAACCGATGATCGCAGACCCGGACGTACACAACGACGACCCCTCAAAGCGCTATACTCACGACACGATCCGTGAGCTTTCGTATTACGAGGGAAAGAAGCATGTGGATCTCGGCTTCGTTGGTTCCTGCATGGTGCACAAAGGCGACATGAAGATCGTCGCCAAAATGCTGCGAAACCTTGAAGAGCAAGAGGGAACGGTCAAGTTCAAAGCTCCGCTGATCGTCGCTGCCCCGACCTACAACATCATTGAAGAATTGAAGGAAGAGGGCGACTGGGAGATCCTGCAGAAGTACTCCGGCTTCGAATTCAACGACCTGCTGCCTAAGGCACAGGCTCGAACCGAGTATGAAAACATGATGTACCTTGAACGTCCTGGCTGTAACTTGTGCATGGGTAACCAAGAAAAAGCCGCCAAGGGCGATACCGTATTGGCAACGTCCACGCGTTTGTTTCAAGGACGAGTCGTCGCAGATTCCGAGCGGAAGAAGGGGGAATCGCTGTTGGCTTCGACGCCAGTGGTCGTTCTCGCCGCGATTCTTGGTCGTACGCCCACGATAGAAGAGTACAAGGCAGCGGTACTGGGCATCAAGCTAACCACATTCGCACCACCACTCAAAGAGATGAGCTCCGTCGGACCGACGGATCTAGTGAATTTCTAGCTTGGTAAGAAATAGTTGGACTGTGGAAGCCCTGTGATTTCACCTCGGGGCCCAACGGTATCATGATGAGCGTGGCAGGCAGCCTAACTTTCATTAAGTTTCTCGATTGCGATAACTAATTGTCCATGCTGGACT
This sequence comes from uncultured Pirellulaceae bacterium, assembly GCA_938003615.1. GTDB lineage: Bacteria > Planctomycetota > Planctomycetia > Pirellulales > Pirellulaceae > Mariniblastus. The sequence continues at coordinate 1,714 of CALKXO010000413.1, forward strand.
TGTGGGCCAACCTAGTCGTTTCGTAATTACCACACGGCTCGGTAGTGAATGTGGCGTGATTTACAATTGCACTCGCTTCGCGCCACCGCCATTGCAGCCAATTTCATATCAATTGATCGAAAATTTATTGTGAAGTTCCCCAAGCTAACCTCCCTGAAAACTTCTCAGCAACTCCGCGATCGTTTTGCAGAATTGGCGATAGATCTCAAAGTAGCCGACGCGCCGGATGCTGGATCTAATTCACCTTTGGGAAGTTCGATTGAAACTTGCCTTGGCACTGTCGGCAATCGATTCTCGATTTTGCCGATGGAAGGCTGGGACGGTACAACCGATGGGCTACCGACAGATCTGACGCGTCGTCGTTGGGAAATGTTCGGCATCAGTGGAGCAAAATTGATCTGGGGTGGAGAGGCGGTTGCCGTGTCACCCGAAGGCCGCGCCAACCCCAACCAGCTGATGATCAACCCGAATACGCTTTCGTCTCTTGAGTCCTTGCGAAACACGCTGATCGACGCCCACAAGTCGCGCTACGACAACACGGATGATTTGAAAGTGGGGCTGCAGCTAACACATTCCGGACGCTTTGCGCGCCCGAACCGCAAGGACACGCTTGAGCCAACGATCGCGTACGCTCATCCAATCCTTGACGAGCGATTTTCCATCAGCGCCCCCGCAGGCGTTACGATCACCGACGAAGGATTGGACCGACTGGTTGATAAGTTTGTGGCGGCGGCGAAAATGGCAGAATCTGTCGGATTCGAATTCGTCGACATCAAGCAATGCCACGGTTACTTCGGCCATGAGCTTTTGAGCGGGTACGACAGACCGGGCAAATACGGCGGCAGTTTCGAAAACCGCACGCGCTTTATACGCAACATCATCGAGGGGATCAACGCCGAGACCAATGGCCTGAAGGTTGGTAGCCGGATCAGCATTTTTGACTTCTCTCCGTTCACAAAAGGGGACGAAGACGTTGGCAAGAAACAAAGTTCCGATCAATACAGCCACGCTTTTGGTGGCGACGGAACGGGCAGCGGCATCAATCTTGAAGAGCCGAAGCAACTGATGGAATTGATGGAGTCTTTAGGCGTTGAGTTGATTTGTGCGACTGCGGGCAGCCCGTATTACAATCCTCACATTCAACGCCCGGCAACAGCGCCACCATCGGACGGCTACCAACCGCCTGAAGATCCGCTAGTGGGCGTTGCTCGCCAGATTCGCGCGACAGCCGAATTGAAAGCCGCCTTCCCAAATCTTGTCTTTGTGGGATCCGGTTACTCTTATCTCCAAGACTTTTTGCCGCACGTCGGCCAAGAGGTTGTTGTGGCTGACCAAGTGGATTTTGTGGGGCTTGGCCGGATGGTGCTGTCCTACCCCGACTTACCTGCCGACGTAATTGCTGGAGAAAAAATGCAGCGCAAGAAGATATGTCGCACCTTCAGCGATTGCACGACGGCGCCAAGAAACGGTATGGTATCTGGATGCTACCCATTAGACCCGTTCTACAAGGCCCGGCCTGAGCGCAAGCAACTCGTTGAACTCAAGAAAGCGATGTCGTAAGGATCGCGTAAGTTGCTAGTGGTCTTTCCCAGCTGAGTTAACATGAAGCGGGATTCCATGTAGTGGGATTCGCCAGAATTCCTGATCGGCTCAAAGTTTCTGACGAAATTTACTACGCCTAACCAGTCATTTCATCTTGGTTTGGCGTTGATGGGTAGCAAATATGCCAATCTGATTCCCATTTGTTCTGAGACGTTTGTGTCGAAAATTGCCATCATCGGAAGCGGAATTGCTGGACTCGCCGCCGCCCGAAACTTCAAGCTGCAAGGGCATCACGTTACGCTGTTTGAGAAACAAGCGACCCCAGGCATGGCGGCGCATGGGTTCGAAATACACGTCGACGGCCAGCAAATTCGCGGCGACCTTCCTTCACGCATGTTCAATCGGGAGCTGTGGCCCAACGTCGCTAGACTGTATGACGACCTGAATATTGGATACGAAAAAGTCGCTGCCAAGCAGCATTTTTTTGACCGTGCCAGTGGTCGCGCTTTTCCGTTTGAACTTCCGGTCGACTGGAGAATGAAGCTTGGTGTCGCAACGGGCCTAGGAACCAGCCCAATGCTCAAACAACTTCAGCGTTTGCAGCAACAAGCCGCCAAGGACCTTGCTAACGGCACTGTGAGTGGAGATTTCGCCCAGTATCTCTCCCATCACGGTTTCTCAGAGGAATTTTCGCGGGAGTTCCTTTTCCCAGCACTCTCTGCCACCGTTTGTACTTGTTCGGACCAAGCCATCGGGCAGTACCCGGCCGCAATTTTGCTCGACGCGATGCAAAAGATCGCTTCCGATGACGGGCTCTGGCGAGTCTCCAATGGTTCGACGGCCGTTGTATCAGCCTTGGTCGCGTATGTGGATGACGATCGGTGTTCGACCGAAGTGAACAGTATTTTAGAGGGCACCGATGCGATCACAGTTTCAAGTGGCGGCTCCGAGGACCGGTTCGACCGAGTGATTGTGGCGACACAAGCCAACCATGTCGCGGCATTGTGCCCCACGCTACCGAAAGACATCCTTGCCGTGATGAATTCGTTTGAGTACGAGGATGTGGTCGTGGCGGTGCACACGGATCAGCGCTTCATGCCAGAACACAAACGCGACTGGAGCGTTTTCAATTTCGAGACGTCCTCAGCTGGTTCGATGTGCACGGTTTGGTTGAATAAATTTCATACGCAGTGGCCTGTGGTTACACCAGTCTTCCAGACCATCAAGCCGCTGGCGGATCCTTCCCCGGAAACCGTCGTTTGTTCGGTCAACCTCCAGCGTCCTGTCGTGACAACCGCATCTAAGGGATTGTGGGATGCGATAGATCGAATAAACCAAGGTGACTCACGAATCAAGTTCTGCGGCGCTTATGCGGTACCGGGTATTCCATTGCTGGAATCTGCTCTACTTTCGGCTCACAGATTGATCCACACAGATTGATCCATTGAGAGCTTCCTCAAACATCGAATGTCAGAATCTGAAAAATTCTTTTGACGGTTGAATCGGTTATCCAACCTATTGGCAATTTATGCCGAATACCCACGTCAAGAGATAGCAAATCTAGCGATGCCCACGATCGTAGCTTTTGAAAGCGACGGCAACAGGCCAATAAATGGCGATAGATAACTCTGGCGTCCTGCTAGCGGTGGTGGGAACAGCCGGTTGAAAATACGTCAATTGCCACGTTTCATAGACTTCGTTAAACTAACGTTTGATCGGGTGAGTACTGAAACGGCGAAACGGATTTTGTCACATTCACTCGTGTCAAATCGAGTAGTTCACGGAGGACTGGATGCTAAAAAGAGCCAAATTCGTCAAGAACGCCCCTTTCTGGTCCCTGACGACCCTTTTGGCGCTGAGTATCTCCGGTGGGAACCACGCCGCATATGCGCAACAAGCTCCCGTTGATTCCAAAGATGGTGTCGTCCAAGGCGAGGATAAGCCAACGAAAGAGCCCGTCTTTCGCATTTCTAAGTTGAACCGAGAAAAGACGCCCGCCACACTAGCAAGCAGCGTCGCGATCGTGGAAGCAACTCCTAGAGCTGATCTACTGCCTGCCGAAATGTTGCTACCTGAGGCTGCTGCTGATCTGTCAGGATCCGCTGCTGATTCCGCTGACACTGCAGCCCATCCCCATCCCCATCCCCATCCTTTAGACAAAGCGATTGCGCTGGCCACCAACGGATTGGCCAGCATGCGTGCCTCAGTTTCGGATTACAGTGCGATTCTTGTTAAGCGTGAGCGTGTCAACGGCGTGCTCACACCTCCTTCGTACATGCGTGTGAAAGTACGCTGCCCCCGCCAAACGAATTCAGGCAAAACTCCCTTCAGCGTCTATATGAAATTTCTCAAACCGCGAAAATGTGCCGGAAGAGAAGTCATCTGGGTCGATGGCAAAGACGACAACAAGCTTTGCGTTCATGAGACAGGGCTCATGGGGATGAAGCGATTTCATCTAGACCCTGACGGTTGGTTGGCAATGCAGAACAACAAGTACCCCGTCTACGATGTGGGCTTGGAGAATCTGATGATCAAATTGATCGAAAAAGCAGAGCGTGACAAATCTGCTGGGATGTGCAAGGTAGAGTATCGCGCGGGCGTTGAGTTTATGAAACGCAAGTGCTCGTTCATTGAGTTACAGCACGATGAGCGTAAGGCGCCTTATGATTTC
>CALKXO010000414.1 GCA_938003615.1 uncultured Pirellulaceae bacterium
CTTTACTTTCGAATCATGGCCCTCTGATGTGTTGACAACACAGATATATCCTTGATCCTGCGGATGAACCGCAAGTTGCAAACACGCGATGCCTGACAATCCCTCAACTTGTTTCTCGAATCGAACGTCGCCCGTCGAAAGATCTAGCATCGACAAAACACCATCCCGGGTAAGCACGGCGATGGTCTTTTGATCCACCCGTCGAAAGACAGTCGGGAAAGGGAAGACGCGTTCCCACACTGTTTCGCCCGTCTCAAAATCAAAAAGTTGCAGCTTCAGATCAGTATATGGCTGCTCAGCAAATGGATCATCCGGCGTATTTTTTGATGGTTTCTCACCCGCCTCAACCATCGGCTTGTTTCGCAGCGGTGTCTGGAACAAGTGTAGATTATTGTGTCCCGTCGAAGTTGAACCAATCATCTTGGACACCTTCCCCCCCGCGACTCTACGTCCTGACAGTTTGTCGAAGGTTTCATAGATATGACGATTGTCATTCCAAATCGTCACCTGATCGCCACCTTCCTTTACCATCGACGGGTGCGGAATCCTATTTCGCACCCAGCGTGTTTGACCGGTAAATAGATCAACACATCTTAACTCAGAACCGTCAAGATAGCAGACGCCACCGGACCTCGGCCCGCCGAATACATTCCTAGAAGACGTACCTTGTACCAACCGAATCGTCCACATGACAGGATCCGCGCCGCGCACCATACGAATCCAGTCCATCGCGACCATCTCTTTGCCAATACAGAACAGCATGACCGACTCGTTCAGAAATATCTTCCCGGTTGTTCCAGAAGAAAAAGAATCGGCATCACCGTTTGGGCGCAGATAAACCGACCGAACCTGCCGACCGAGCGAGTCGTAAATCTGCAGCTCGCCATGGTTGGTTTCATAGAGAAATGAAAGTTTGTGAATTTCTTCAACGTCTGTTTCGTAGACCAGACAACGGTGTCGTCCATCTCCGAAAGGAACATACTCCCCTTCTCCGATTTTGGAGACGTTTCGTTTCCATTGCACTCCGTCAAGCTCGTATCGAGGGCCCCGCAAAACTGATTTCTCTTTGGCCAATTTGAAATAGAGACGATCATCGTAGGCGTTTTCGCGAAGCCCCTCCTCGAGTGAAGCAGCCCCCCGAACGACGGATTGAAGCAGCCCGTCCTCCTCTTTCTGCCTCAAACGCTCGACGAACCCGTTCACTAAACCAGTGTCCTGTTGATCAATTGCGATCAGCGCAAGAATCTGCAGGCGTTGAGCATTAATTTCTGGGGACGCATCTGCATCGGTCCATTGGTCGCTTAACAAACTCTTCGCCTCAATTCGTCGCTCGTCCTTCAACAATCGACTAGCCGCTGCGACTACCAGTGCAGGCCGAATCAATTTTGATGGGAACAGCTGTAGACGCTGAAAAAATGCAAGGCTGTCTTGCTCTCGATAGGGTGTCAGATGCTTCTCCACCCAAGACAAAAGATCCTCTTTAGATGGCTTATTCTCGGTTTTCATTTCCGATTCAGCGAGCATACGATTTGCCAGCTGCGACAACTGCCACCTTAAAAACGCGGTTCTGGATATCTCAACCACACCGTTTTGCTCGGTGCTGGACATCGCGGGCGACAGATCGATGTTGTTAGTCGACAACTGCACCACTTCGCCAACCCGAATACTGTCCCCCGGCGAAATACGATCCGGGTTGCCGAACTCGATTCCATCTGCAATTTCCAAAAGCGTCTCAAACGCCTCCCGATAGCGCTGCGACTTGACCAACCCGTTCACTTTCCCGCGTAGTAACTGCTGCAGATCGCGTGGCTCAAAGAGATCCTTGTAACGCGCAAACATGGCCTCAGCATGCTTAAAATCGACGCGAATCAACTCTGTCAGAACCTCCACCAGCACTCCAGCATACGACGAGTTTGGAAACAAATCGTATGCCGCGCTGATCAGACGCGCTGCTTCTGGAAAATCTCCTTGCTGCAGCTGTAGCTGCGCTCTAATGGCAAGCTGCGCGTGTGGCTCTAACCGCACAGAGCTAGGTGCTTCACCGTTGGCCTCCGCCATTTCGAAGATACGTTGGCTCGTAATATCGCAAGGATAGGCAGCCACGTGGTCAATACCAACCGAAACGATGTCGGCTTTCCAAGGATATAGATTCCCGAGTACACGTTCTGTATCAACGACCTTGCTAATGGACTTGTTGATTAAGTCAAACCTCAATAGCTTTTTTGACGTGGTTGGCAAATAGTAGCTACTACCGTGCGTATATCCCTGGCCACTGACCGTACCATAAGTCTCGAAAGGAATCGTCCAAGCGATCTCTCCACGGGCTAAACTAACGCCGCGCAATTCCCCGGGCGCCACCAAGATGATTTCGCCGTTCTGCACCGCTGCAGCATACATCTCACTGGATCGTCTAAGCGTTTTCGGCTTCCTACGTGCCGTACCCCAACGCGACCGTCCAGTCTTCAAGTCGATGCAGCACAACTCTTTGGAATCGATCGCTGTGTAGATCACCGCACCATCGGAAATTTTCAAAGACGTGTCTCGCCAGACA
>CALKXO010000415.1 GCA_938003615.1 uncultured Pirellulaceae bacterium
TTAACTCGGCTTCGCCGTCAAGTTATTGAGTCGTACCCGAAGAAATAGATAGATTCGCCGTCTTTCGCTCAGACCGCTGCAACTGACCCTTGCAGCGGTTTTTTTTCGCGCCCTCCCGTACGTTCGAGCAGGGCAATGAAAACTGAACGAGCAAGCCAAGCCTTGATTGCATTTCACGCACTCCCCAGAACACAAACGCTATCCGTCCGAAACCTACGATAGTGCACTGAATCCGTCGGTAACGCAACCAAGGCTGGCCCTTGCTTGACAGACGAAGTCCTTAAAGACTTAGGAAGAATTTGCTCTAAGCTATCAAGTGAAAATTATTCGATGGGGTGGAGAGGAATTTTTGGCGTGCTACTCAGGAGAGTTCCCGGATCAATCACAAAAAAAATGCCGACTGTGCCCTCTTCCAAGCCAAACGCGCCGAAAAAAACCGCATTCAAGTCTATGAAGGTGATTTTTCAACATCGCAGCCTGAGCTGCAATTGAGTGATTGATACAGAGAAGAACTAGATTTGTTTGGCGTCGTCCATCGCGGCGGTCAATAAACTCCGACCTTGCGCAACAAAGTCGTCTTGGCTATGTTCCGTTGCCCAAACAATTGTCTGGACGGCGTGAATCGAAGCACAACGCCTCAAAAAGCACCTTTCCATATCGCTCAAACATCGGCCGTAACCGTCCCAAAATGGCTGTTCAAGGTGTGGACGTTCTAGCCAACAGTGCGCCCACAACTTCATAAAATCGAACAAGAACACATCCGGGCGGGCATGCTCGAAATCAAATACGCCAAGTTGAATTCCCGCACCGGCATGATCTTCGCTGTTCCTCCAGATCCAATTCCGCTTCCAAAAATCCCGATGACAGGGAACCCTGCCGATTTGGTTCAGCGTCGTTGAAATCTCTTCAATCTCCCTGACAACTTGCACCATACACGTTGAAGGTAAAAGAGTGATATCGAGAGTTGTCTCTTCGATCTTCCGACCTAATGATTGAGCACGCACTAGAACGGCGTCACCGGCTGGCATCAAGTCGTCTTCAACCACCGCGGTCCCATGCAACCTTCGCAGGAAGACACCTGCCTGAAACAGTAGACTCGTCTGTTGGGCGGGAGTCAAAGCTTGCCAACTGCAGCAGCAATCGCCAAGATCCGACAGAAGTAGCAGTCGCATCTCAAAGTTCGCCGAAACCAGTTGGGGCACTTGACCGTAGAAGCGGTCAAGCCATTGTGAATAAGCGTTAACCGCTTGGGTAAATTTTCGCGGCGAGGCAAATTGCTTGAGAAAAAACCTTCTTCCATCGTCGGCGGTCACGCGCAAGACCTCCGAATCAGAATCCTCCCAACCTTTGTCGACCACTTCTACGACACGAACGCCGGAAACCTTCAGCCACATTAGCACCGCGTCGCCCAAAAGATCCTTATTCACCCTCGGCATTTCACTTGCTACCCCCGAACAACAAGAGGCTTTGTCGAGCTCGCAGTTGTTCCGAATTATTGATTGGCTTGTCATCCAGCGTGACCCCCTCCATTGCCAGCTTTGACAACACCCGCAAATAGTACTCTTCAAACGCATGTCCAGAAATAAGCTGGCGATCTCGGTTGGAAATGGGTGTTGAAAATTCTACTATCGGATACTCATCGCGGTTGAGCACGACAGGTCCTTGAGAGTTCCCCAGACTCCACCGCCCCACGAAATGGTCCACGATGAGATCAGCCCGTGCAATCGACGGATCGACATCCATCACTTTGCCCAACTGTTCAATCCGACGGTCAATCTCCTCCGAATCGAAATCTACATGTCCAAACGTTCCCACCAGTGCAATCACCGGCCCTCGTGAACCTGCCAGCTTCCCCCACCATACCGTTACCGACGGAAACACACTTGAGAAACTGTTGGCAATGGCCTCGAACTCTTTTTCTCCAACCTGATAAAGCGGCAGCCACTGACAAAACAGTCCGTTTTCATTCAGTCGTTTTGCAGCTACTTCGTAGTGCTCGACCGTGTACAAGTACCCCGACTCACTTTCCCATGGCACAAAAAGATCCGACACAATAACGTCATACTTTTGCTCGGTCGCCAACAAAAAGTGCCTGCCGTCATCGCAGACCATCTTGGATTTCTCATGATCAACGACGTTAAAGTTGTGCTTCGCTAACGCGCGAGCCGCCTCAACGACCTCCGGAATTAACTCGACCGCGGTAAGGCTGATGACCTCTTGATGCGGAATAGCGCCGGCGGCTGTCAGGCCTGTCCCAAGCCCAAGAAACAACACATCGCGTGGAGCCTCATGCATGAATAACGGCAAATGGGCTTGCCGGTATTCGCGTGCGTTACTGCCCGTTTTCCCAAATCGATAGTGAAGGTTCTGACGAATCTTGTAGACATCGGATTGACCATTGTGCGGTGGGTTTTTTGTGGTTTGGTGTTTCACCAAATCGATCCAGCCATAGGGTGAATTCCAGCGCTCGATCGTCACCTCGCCCTCACGACGTGACGTTCCAGACTCCGTTGGACTGCAGCAAGTCAAAACGGCCAGAACTACCCATAGCAATCCCAACGCCCGCAATCCCAACGCCCGCAAACGCTTCGGTCGCGTTTCGGTTGAAAGCAAAGCCACAGACATCGACAACATCAATCCGGCAACAACAACAAAGGCGGCCCACAGCCCGAACAGAGGCAGCATCAGAAAACTGGCCGCCAGCGCTCCGATTGCAGCTGCGATTGTGTTGGCCGATGTCAGCTGTCCGACCACGCGGCCTGCATTGTCGTCGAATGTACCGGCGACTCTCCAAATTAACGGCAATACAATTCCGGCCAAAAAGACTCCCGGCCCGACCACCAACATTACCAAACCCGTTGCCCCCGTCATGTATCCTGCAAAGCTATCGCCATAGCGAAAGTAATCCAAATCGGTCAGTGCCACAAATACACGAACAGACACTACAGCGTAAAGAGATGCGCCCGCTAGAAACCAACCCGCTCGCTGCAAAACAATTTTTTCGTCAGCAGCAGCGTTGAGTCGCGCAGCACATGCCGCGCCCAGTGCCAGCGCTGAAAGAAATACAGCGACCACGATCCCGAATGTATAGGTGCTGTTGTGGAATACTAAAGAGAACATCCGGGTATACAGAACTTGCAGCGCCAGCGTTGAGAACCCGGTCACAACCGCCGCCAACTTCAATCGCCAGACTAGCCCTTCGTCGGCAATACCCTTCCTTTTCGGCGAAGCCTGTTTCAGCGATTTAGCATTCTCACATTTTTCATTTCCATCTGCCGACTGTCCTTGTCGCCCGACAACTAGTGCTATACAGGCGCAGACCAAAGAAAGTACTGCTGCGATATAAGAACTTCCGCAGACCCCACAGTTCACTATCAGCCAGAGCGTCGCAACCGTCACGCCGACAAGAGCTCCGCCTGTGTTGAGCGCGTAAGCGAAGGAAATTCGACTGGCACTATCGGGCCTAGCCATGGAGCGCCCTTCAGCAAGCCAAGTCGCCATCATGGGCAGCGTCACGCCTAGGGCAATGGTGGCCGGCATCAACAAAAGAAAACTGAAACTTGCACGAGCGGCGATCTGCCAAAAAACAGATTCGTGAGTCAACCAACCTGCTATCCAGGGGCACTCAGACCACTGCAAGACCAATGGAATCACAAACGCCCACCCTGCCACGACCAATTCGGCAACTGCGTAGCCCACCAATGGACGTACTCGATTACTCAAATACCCGCCCGCCGCATAGCCCACCGCCATGCCAGCAAAGTAACTAGCCAGCACCACCGACGCAGCGTGAACGGTGTGTCCAAACAACAGCCCAAACTGCCGCGACCAAGATATCTCATAGATCAGCGCCGCGAGACCAGACAGAAAAAAGATCAGATAGACCAGTCGCCTTGACCATTGCTTCATCTGTCGGTTCTCAACATAAAACGCTCGCTCGCAACTAGGCACTTTGGAAAATCTCGCATCCGAACTCGATGAAAGCGTCGAGCCGAGCGAAACGACGCCAACTCCCAAGTGACATTTGACTTATCCACGACAATTGTAGCCTTCCTTACCACGTCGACCAATGGAGCGCGCTGGAGTACCAAGTAGTGTGGTACTTGCCCGAATTGTCCACGAGCAAAACGGTGACGCATGTTGTAGCACACATGCGGCGTAAGTCGGTGTTCCGAAAACACGATCATCCCTTTCGGAGTTCCGACACCTTCCAGCCTAAGGGGGGCTATGGGTGGTGCCGAAACGGCTAACCCTCTCTTTAGCGCCGACGACTATCTACACCTCCGGCTTCGCAAAAATGCCTTCAGAATTGGCGATGACCATTGCCATCGAAGCCACCTAATTGCTTTAGTTCGCTACTATCTAACGAAAAAAGTGACTATTAATTCGATGAGCGAACTAAATGAGCCAGATCTTGGTTGTAATTTGTTGAACCGGCAGACGCTAATGGTTAAGATACAGGCGAGACAGATTTGGGATGAGGAATTTACTATCCTCGTAATTATTGGTTGATAACTAACCATTTGGGCTGCCCGTGTATCAAGACCCCACCCTTATCGACAGTGGAAACAACGCTGAACTACTTACCAGCTCAGTAGGCGAACCGCTGTCCAGCTCAGTAGGCGAACCGCTGTCCTCAACAGTTGGCAAGCTTTCATCTCCCTTTCTAGACTACTTCGACCAATTGAGCGCCAATGCATTGCTGGCGTGCATGGCGGTTTTTGTGTTGCTGGTTCTGCTGTTAATGTGGCACCTTGAAAACCTTCAGACGTTTCTCGTCCAACACTGGAAACGAAACGAACATCAAAAACGTCGCCTAGCAACTTCTCGTTCTCCCGTTGCGCCGACTAGAAAAAAGTCACACCCAATAAAACAATCATTAGATACCGCACCGAAAAATCCAAGGTGGCGGACCGAGCTTCCTGTCGCCGCTCCACAGAACGCTTCCGAGGAGGGCGACCCACCAACCGAACCTGAACTCAAGGTCGAATCCGAAGTGGCCCCCCCAATCCAAGGTAACGTTCCAGAGCGTGAAGCACCAACGATCGTGGCCGACGAGAAGTCCCCGCAAGCTGACACCGATGACACCGCTGACACCGCTGACAAGAATCTAGAGAACTTCGAAGCTTCTCAAACCCGTTTTGAGTCAGCAGAACTTTTTTCGCGTGGCTTGGAAAAACAACTTGCTGATTCCAAAATCCGAGTGGGTACACTAGAAGAAAAACTCGCCGACGCCGAGGCGCGTCTAGCGCACTCAGAAGACCAAAATCAGCAGATTTCTTCCAAGCAAGAATCTTCAGAAACCGAAATCGAAGAACTACGATCAAAATTAACTGACACGAAACAAAAACTAGATGACAAAACGGCGCTCGCTGACGAATCGGAACTGGCGTTGAAAGAGGCAAAGGACGAACTCGTCCGTTTGGAAGGCTTGGAAAGCAAGACGGCTGAAGACAACGCCGAACTGCAACGACAACTGGAGACACTGGAAAAAGGGCTTTCCGAGAACGCCAAAGATGCCGCCCAGGAAGCCGCACGTGTCAATCAAGAATTGCAAGACATGCTTGAGACAGAATCGACCGAACATCTGCTTGCTCAACAAAACCTACAAAACTCGCTCGCGCAGATCGCCGAACTCCAGTCTCGCATCGATCATCAACAAACGGAGCTCGAAGAGGCCAGATCCGAGAAACTAAAATATGTCAACAGTGCATCGACCTATGAAACTGCGATAAACGACCTCAAGGCTACTCAAGAAGAGATTCTCGAAACGAAACAAGCGGAATTGGATCGAGTATCGAGTGAATTGCAAACGCGCGCCGAAGAATCCGAGGGGAAATTACAAATTGCACTTCAAGAGATGGAGCAAGTCCAAAATGAAGCCGCCGAAAACCGCGAAGTATTGAAAACGCCCGAATCAAAAGAAGAACTATCGTTGAAGTGCTTGGAAGAGTCGGAACGCCGATTGGCGGACAGCTTGGGTTCGTTAGAGAAAGAGCAGGCACTTCGCGCGG